>JAJRVA010000182.1 GCA_024277485.1 Deltaproteobacteria bacterium
GACAAAGATAACCACGGTCGAGGTTACAATCCCTTCAACAATGCCGATGGCAAGATGGATCGGCTGCATGAGCAGAACAAAGGCGCTGAAAGGAAGCTCAGCAATACCGGAGGCAACAGTCTGTACAACAACGCCCAGGGAGCCAAGCTGCAGGCCGATCACAGCAGACACAAGGGCCCCGATCACGATCAGTTTTTCAGTGGGAGAGGTCCCGACAATTTTCTTGTAAATAAAGGGGTAGGCAATGAAGGATGGAAAAAAAGCAAGATTGAAGATATTGCAGCCCAGGGCCAGCAGGCCGCCGTCGGCAAAAAAAAGCGCCTGTACCGTGAGCACGGAGGCCATGACAAGAAACGCGGCATAGGGACCGAGCAGGATGGTAAGGATCATTCCGCCGCCGAGGTGCCCGCTTGACCCGGTGGCCGGAATAGTGAAGTTGATCATCTGGACGGCAAAAATAAATGCTCCCAGCACGCCCATCAGCGCGACCTTGCGATCATCCAGTTCCAGGTTTACCTTGCGGGAACAGTAGGCGATAGTGGTGGCGGTGGCGGCCCACATGGTGCCGCCGACAGCCGGCGAAATAAGCGCATCAGCCATATGCATGTCATCTTCTCCTGTTACGGTTGCCGATTGTGTCTCTGCCCGAAAAAGTCAGCCGGGTTGCAGAAGCCTGTGTCCCGGTTGACTCCCCTTCCCGACTGTGAATCCGGAACAAGTGTTACGAATTGCTTTTTCATAATACTATAATGAAGAATATACAGGGAGTCAAGAACCAAAAAGGTGTACTTTCTGCCTGTTTGTCGTTGCTGCAGGGAAAAAGAGGTCAGGAAAAGGCGCGACGACTTGAAATTCAGGTGGAAATAGGTGTATTAAGGGAGCCGGGAAATGAATACATCCGGATTCACCAGGTCTCCCATGCTGAGACCTGCATCCGTCATAACTGAGGACAGACGTAATGGAAGTAAATCTGATGCTGTACGGCGGGGCCATCCTGTTGGGAGCATTCCACGCCTTTGAGCCGGGACACGGTAAAGCGCTTATCGGTGCCTACATGATCAGCACCAAGGGCCGGGTCATAGACGGGGTAATACTTGGCCTGGTTGTTACCCTGACCCATACCTTCAGTGTGATCATTCTAGGAGTTGTCGCCACCCTGCTGTCAGGTTCCTTTTCCGATGCGACCCTGCATGCCTGGCTGGGTCTCGCCTCTGCAATCCTGATACTCCTTGCCGGTTTCTGGATGTTGAAAACCAGGCTGTCGCCCGACACGGGTCATTCTCATGTCCACCTGTTCGGCAAAACACACGACCACGGGCATGACCATCATCATCATGATGACACCGCCCACGCTCACGATCATGATCACCCCCATACTCATGACCACACTGCCGGCCATGATCACACGGCAGCCCGGGATCCCCAGCGAAGGTCCTCCCTGGGACAGATTCTGCTTTTAGGGATATCCGGCGGAATGGTTCCCTGCCCCGCCGGTATAGCAACACTGCTGGCAGCCATCGGTGCCGGAAGAATTGCCCAGGGGCTGACAGTTACCCTTTTTTTCAGCCTGGGACTTGGCCTGGTGATGATGACCATCGGCATCGTTTTATCTCAGGCCGGCAGGATAACCGAGAAATTCGGCGATAACCTTAAGCTGGGCCGCCGCCTGGGCATTATCAGTGCGATAATTATCATCTCTCTCGGGTTCTTTACTCTTTTCAATTCTTTGAAAGGTATTTTCCAGGCCTGATCTCTCCCGTGTCTCAGTGGTGCATACCTGCCGTATGGAGAAAACCAGGAGTTCATTCTATATTGATACCGGGCTCCTTGAGCCCGGACCTTTACCGTCTGGAGGCCGTCGTGCAGCAGGTCACATTTTCCCGTGCTTAATGATAGAAAGGAGGAGCCAGAATCCCATGATGCCTGCCACAAGATAACCCAGCAGGCCGATTATCGGAATATTGTGCCATTTTGGCGGGATTCCCGACAAGACTATAAGAGAGGAGCCAATGATAAGCGAAGCCAGAACAATGGCAAAGGCAATCCGGTTGGATACCCGGTCAAGGGCCACCCTGAGCGTCTCCAGGCCGCGGTGCTCAAATTCCAATTTCATATTCCCCTGCCGGACCTGGGTGAGAATGGCCCGCAGCTGTTCCGGCAGTTCCCTGAACAGGCCGAGGTAATCCGATGAGGTTATACCCGCGTCTTCCATCAGCCTGTCCAGCTTGAGCCTGTCCCTCTTCACCTGCATCATGAACGGCTCGGCCAGCCTGATCAACTCGAGATCAGGGTCCAGCATCAGCCCCACTCCCTCGACCGTGGAGAGCGCCTTCATCATGAGGTAGAAATTCGGCTTGAAGTAGATCCTGTGGCGCGTTACCAGCTCCAGCAGTTCCTGCAGGAGCTTCCCCACCTCGATCTGCTGCAGGGGCAGGTAGAGATACCGGTCAAGCATTTCGCTCAAGTCCCGCCCCAGGGATTCCGTGTCAATCTCGCCAAAGTGGTTGGTGAGCTTGAGTACGCTTTCCGTCACCCTGCGTTCGTCCCGGTTCACTATGTAGAGCATCAGGTCGGTGAAATCCTCCCTGTTCCGCCGGGTGAGGCGCCCCATCATGCCGAAATCAAGAAAACAGATCTCGCTGTCCGGCAGAATAAAAATATTTCCCGGGTGCGGGTCCGCATGAAAGAAGCCGTGGACGAAAATCTGCTCCATAATCAGGGTGGCCCCTCGCTCCGCGACGAGTTTCAGATCAATCTTTTCCTTTTTGAGAAGATCTGTTTCCGAGGCCTTGACCCCCTGGATATGTTCCATGGTCAGGATCCGTTCCGTGCTCAGTTCGCGATATACCCTGGGA
>JAJRVA010000183.1 GCA_024277485.1 Deltaproteobacteria bacterium
ACGGTCAGCCTGATTGATTTAAAGGAGCTGTCCGACAGTTTTCCGGCCTCCAGTCTGGGAAGGTTCCTGGCCAAGCCGACAGTCCATGAAATCATGGCCGAGCTCGGAGCCTCTTCCCGGGAAAGAGAAAGTTATGACAGGGTGTTTGACGGGGTTGCCGGAATAATGACCAATCCCGCCTTCCGCCAGGTTTTCGGTGATGATGCGGCGGCAGCCCTGCTCACACCCGATGCGGCCCTCCTGCAGGCTGATCCGGAACAGGAGCTGCAGCGCTCCCTGCTTGTTTTCGGCACCTCGTCTGTTTCCGGTCCCCTGGACAGCTTTGCCCGGCTGGTGATGAGCAAGAGCGTCAGCCGGGAGAGCGTGGACGGTCTTGACCTGACCCGTATTCAGCTGGACGATAATGAGGTTATTTACGGTTACGCAGAAGGAGGAATCCTGGTGCTTGCCTGGGAGCCCGGCAATATCGCATCCGCAGTCAGGCGGAAACAGGCGGGAAACAACCTGCGGGAAACGGATTTATTCAAGGCTGCCAAAACGTTCTGGTCCGGGTCGGCCGGCGGCCGGGAATATGCTCATGCCTTTGTTAATGTGAGGCAGGTCCGCAGTCTCCTTGCCTCGTCTGACGCGCAGGAGGCCAGGGAGGCGGCCGAGTTTCTGCAGGGCTTCAATGGCCTGGGATCGGTTATTGTTGAACAGGGGGATGCGCTGCAGATGACATCGCGGCTGGAGTATGATTTTTCTTCCCTGCATGAACTGGTCAAGCGCCAGTACACGTCGCTCTCACCGGAAAACCTCTCCCTGGGCCTGCTCACCGGAGAGATGCTTGCCTACTACTGGACATCCACCCTTGACGGCGAGTTTGTCCGGGACCTGCTGTCAGCAACTGATGACGAGCAGTACAGGCAGGTTGACGAAAGGGTGCGCCAGGAGCTGGGCGTGTCCCTTGAAGAGCTCATTGGGGCAGTGGGGCCACAGTTTGGCCTGGTGGTGAATGAGATTGTCAATGGTGGTCTCTTTCCCCTGCCCAAGGTTGTTTTTTTTCTGCAGATACGAGATCATGAGGTTGCCGGGCAGATCCTGGACAAGCTCCGCAGCGCGATTGCCAAGCGTGGTTTTGCTGCCGAACAGAGCGCACAGGCAAACGGCCATACCATCTATTTCTGGTCTGTGCTGCCGGGTGAGGCCACCCAGCCGGCCCTGGTACTGACCGAGAACATGTTCTACCTTGCCAATGGAAAATCGAGCCTGGAAGCACTGCCGGCAGATAACCGCTCCCTGGAGATCCTGCCCGGCACCGCGGTCGAGAGTTTTGGCGCAGGGCTTGTGAAAAACATTGAAACCAGCAACTATTCCACCTTTGTCGCGCGTCCTGCCCGGCTGGCGGCTGAAGTAGGAAATGCCGCTGACTGGCTTGCCGGCATGCTGACCACTTCCCGGGGTGTTTCCGCTGCAAAGCTGAAACAGGAAATCCTCAAGCTGATGCGTTCTGTTGATGTCGTTGCCGCCACCAGTGATATCAGGAAGGATCATGCGGTCTCGAGCCTGGTTTTCAAGCCGACACCCGCCGGGAAACAGGATGAAAAGTGAACAGCAACTCCGGTTTGCCCGAGTTTTTTAGCAGAATCGCACGGTTCCGTTAAATTGTGCCTTGATTTTTTGTTAAATCGTATGCGATAATAGGGAATTAGCATGCGAGGGGTATGTGCTCTGAGGAAGAGTTTCGTAGCGTAAGAAAAATTTTTCAGGAAAGGCGAGACATTATGCGTTGTCCCAAGTGCAGTTTTATTTCATTTGATATTGTTGAATCCTGTACCAAGTGCGGAAAAGATATCAGTAAGGCGGCTGAGGAGTTAATGGGTACGGTAGCTGATGTCGCAGCCCCGCTTTTTCTCAGGTTTGAAGTGCGTGAGCCGGTGCCGGAAACCGAAGCCGTATCAGATGCCGCTGGTGAAGAAGTGTCTGTCGATCTTGATACTGAAGAACAGGAGGATGTCGAATTCTCCCTTGATGAAGGGGTGCCCGAGGCTGAAGCTGTTGCTTTTGAGGCAGCCGATGAGGTCGCGATCGAGGAGGAGCCGGAAATTGATCTGGCAGCCGAAGAATCCGAACCACTGATCGATCTGGCCGGAGAAGAACCGCAGGAAGAAACAATAGATATCTCGGACCTTGCACCTGCCGGGGAGGAGCCCGCGGCTCAGCCGGACCAGGCTGGTGAACTGGAAGACCTGGAGGTTGTGGGTATTGACCTGGAAAGCAAGCCGGCCGCAGGTGGCAAGGTTATGCCGTCGGTCAAAACCGGCACTGCTCTGGACGATTTTGACATAGACCTCGGTGACTTGATTCCGGGGAAAAAAGAGGACTGAGAGAGCAGAGATTCGCTGCCGTCCGACTCAAGACCCTTTTTCATTCAACTTCTGACCTGTCCCTGTCGTGTAATTTGCGGCAATACAGCAAAATGTTTGCTTCTGCTTGACATGTTTTCACTTCCTTGCTAAAATAAAAAATTTTGTTGTTATGAAATCTGCGCAAACAGCTGTGTCCTGTTTGTTTTTTGGAGTTCGGTTCAGGCAGCGCATCGGACGTAATAGTGCAGGAGGATCACGCCAATTTCTTCTTGACTGCCTGTTCTGAATTAGGCTATTAAACAGCTTTAAGTACAGGTGCCGAGATAGCTCAGTCGGTAGAGCAACGGACTGAAAATCCGTGTGTCCCTGGTTCGAATCCTGGTCTCGGCACCATTTAAAGCATTTGAGGAGTTGCAGAGCTCGCTGTAACTCCTTTTTTATTTGAGTTTTTGCAGCAACAATTGCAGCCGGAAGCGAGGTAAGGCCCGGCAGGAAATAATTGAGGTACGCGTGATGAAGAGAGAATTGGCAAAAGTGCGCAACATAGGAATCAGTGCCCATATTGATTCCGGCAAGACAACGCTGACGGAACGGATTCTGTTCTATACCCAGCGTATTCATGCCATCCATGAGGTTCGCGGCAAGGATGGTGTCGGTGCGACCATGGATTCCATGGAACTTGAGAAGGAACGCGGCATAACCATCCAGTCGGCAGCTACCTACTGCAGCTGGAAAGACCATGACATCAACATCATTGACACCCCGGGCCATGTCGATTTCACCATTGAGGTGGAACGTGCCCTGCGGGTCCTTGACGGAGCAGTCCTTATCCTGTGCTCGGTTGGTGGCGTCCAGTCCCAGAGTATTACAGTCAACAGGCAGATGACGCGCTACCGGGTGCCGCGCATCGCCTTTATCAACAAGTGCGACCGGACCGGGGCCAATCCGTACCGGGTTACGCAGCAGATACGGGACAAGCTGGACCTTAATGCGATCATGCTGCAGCTGCCCATTGGCCTTGAAAGCGACCTTGAAGGAGTTGTGGATCTCGTGTCCATGAAGGCGGTCTATTTTGACGGCGACCAGGGTGAAGAGATCCGCATTGAGGATATCCCGGCCGCCCTGAAGGACGAGGCCGAGGAGAAGCGGGAAGAGCTGCTTGACGCGGTATCCATGTTTTCCGATGAACTCATGGAGGTCATCCTTGAAGAGGAGACCCCCAGTGAGGAGCTGATTCATGAGGCTATCCGCAGGGGGACCCTGAGCCTTGAACTGGCGCCGGTCATGATCGGCTCAGCCTATAAAAACAAGGGAGTGCAGCCGCTGCTTGACGCGGTCAACGCCTACCTCCCCTGTCCGACGGACATCGAGAACACGGCCCTTGACCTGGACAGGGATGAGGCTGAAGTTCTGGTTACCAATGATCCGGAAGACCCGCTGGTTGCCCTGGCCTTCAAGCTGGAAGACGGCCGTTACGGGCAGCTTACCTATGTTCGGACATACCAGGGGGTGATCAAAAAGGGTGACACCATTATCAACACCAGGACCGGCAAGAAGGTGAAGGTGGGACGCCTGGTCCGCATGCATGCCGACCAGATGGAGGAAATCGACGAGGCTGAATCCGGTGATATCATTGCCCTGTTCGGCATTGACTGCGCGTCGGGTGATACCTTCTGCAGCGAGGATGTGAACCTGTCCATGAGTTC
The DNA here is from genome assembly GCA_024277485.1 of Deltaproteobacteria bacterium. The sequence continues at coordinate 4,055 of JAJRVA010000183.1, forward strand.
AATGCATGTTCCCGCCCCGGTTATCTCCCTTGCCATCAAGCCGGTGGACAACAAGGCCCAGAACAACATGTCCAAGGCCCTGAACCGGTTCGGCAAGGAAGACCCCACCTTCAAGAGTTTCGTTGACCATGAGACCAGTGAAACCATAATCTCCGGTATGGGTGAGTTGCACCTGGAGGTGTATATCGAGCGGATGAAGCGGGAGTATAACGCCGAGGTCGAAGTGGGCGCCCCCCGGGTTGCCTACCGGGAAACCATTTCCCGGCGGGCCGAGTTCAACTACACCCATAAAAAGCAGACCGGCGGTTCCGGACAGTTCGGCCGTGTTGCCGGCTACATGGAACCCCTGGAAGAGGGTGAGTACGAATTTGAGGATAAAATCGTGGGCGGGGTCATTCCGCGGGAGTTCATTTCTTCCTGCGACAAGGGATTCAGGAAATCTCTTGAGAAGGGAATCCTGACCGGTTCTCCGATTACCGGTGTGCGCGTGGTGATCAATGATGGCAGCTATCATGCCGTTGACTCCTCGGACGTGGCGTTCCAGCTGGCATCGGTCGGCGCTTTCAAGGAGGGTTTTGCCAAGGCCAAACCGGTGATCATGGAGCCGATCATGAAGGTTGCCGTTGAGGGGCCGTCCGAGTTTCAGGGCGCGGTCATGGGCAGTCTGAACCAGAGGCGCGGCGTCATTGTCGGCACCTTTGAAGAGGGCAACTATACCGTGGTGGAAGCTGAGATGCCCCTGGCGGAAATGTTCGGGTATTCAACCACCCTGCGTTCCCTTACCCAGGGCAAGGCAGAGTTTACCATGGAATTCTCCACCTACAAACGGGTGCCCCAGAGCGTTTCCGAGGAACTAATCAAAAAGTTTCAGGAAGAAAAGAAAAACAATTAGGCTGTGTTCAGCCTGGATACTACAATACTAAGAGATGATAAATAAATATGAGGTGGAACAATGGGATATGAGCCTCTTGTAAAGCAGAATCCCCTGCGGGTTCTGAAAACAGGAACGGAAAACGGCAGAGAAATGGGCTTGATCATGGCCAGGGCCGGGCTGGGAAAAACAGCCCTGCTGGTCCAGATCGCCCTTGATTCAATTTTGTTGGGCAACCGGGTCATCCATGTCAGCATCG
>JAJRVA010000184.1 GCA_024277485.1 Deltaproteobacteria bacterium
ACGGTTCATGTTTTTTGCCGGGTATTCAATACCGGTGGTTTCATATTCACGGTCCGGGTCATAGCCCGGCACCTCCATCATGTTGAGATGCCTGAGACGGGCAAAACAGAGGGGGAAACCACCGGGAACACACTTTCCTGTGCAGCGGAAATAGCCGTGAAAGAAACTCTCCGGGTTCAGGAATACGTCAATCTGGCCCGGCTTTGTGGCGGATTTTTTTTCACAGAAAGGGCAGGACGAACGAAGAATATTGTTTTTCAGCTCAGCCTCTGGTAACTGAGTAAGGTAAAAGTCGGTGATGGCGTCATGTGGTTTCGTCGTCATTGCGCTGCTCCATGGATACGGTTAACTGATGTTTTATATTGAAGCAGAAACCGGACAACTGTTCAATGAAATTGCATGGTGAGAGGGGAGGAAAAAATGTCTGATTCCGCGAACTTTGAGAAAATGGATCTCTTTTACCTGGGCCGTGAACTTGACCCGGAGACCGGCAGGACATCTTCTGTTCCCCTGTTGTATAAAAACAAGAACCTGACCACCCATGCCGCAATTATCGGCATGACCGGCAGCGGCAAGACCGGCCTGGGCATAGGCCTGCTGGAGGAGGCCGGCCTGGACAGGCTGCCGGCAATCGTTATCGATCCCAAGGGGGACATGGGAAACCTGCTGCTCACCTTTCCGGGCCTGACCGCGGATGAATTTCTTCCCTGGATGGATCCGGCCCGGGCGGAGCAGAAAGGGGTGTCAGTGGAGGAGCTGGCCGGGCAGACCGCAGCGGTCTGGAAGAGGGGCATCGAATCATGGGGTCAGGACAGAGAGCGGATTGCGCGGCTCAGAGACAGCGTTGATATTGCAATGTACACATCCGGGAGCAGCTCGGGAAGGCCGGTGTCCGTGCTGGACAGCCTTGATGCGCCCGGTCCGGATATTGTTGAAGATAACGACACAGTCTCCAGCCTGGTGAATTCCGCGGTATCATCCCTGCTCGGGCTCATAGGGTTGAAGGCTGATCCCCTGAAAAGCAGGGAGCACATCCTGCTTTCCTCCATCATACTGTACCACTGGCGCAGGCAGGAGAACCTGAGCCTGGAAGCGTTGATCACCAATGTGGTCAACCCGCCCCTTGACCGGATCGGCGTCTTTCCGCTGGACAGTTTTTACCCGCAGGCAAAACGCATGGAGCTTGCCATGCAGCTGAACAATATCCTGGCAAGCCCGGCCTTCAGCGGATGGACCCGGGGCGAATCGCTGCGGATCGAGAACATGCTGTATACGGAGGGCGGGACCCCGCGCATTTCCATTTTTTCCATTGCCCACCTGGGTGAATCCGAGCGGATGTTTTTTGTGACCATGCTCCTGGGCCGCCTGATCAGCTGGATGAGGCAGCAGGAGGGCAGCAGCGGCCTCCGGTGCCTGCTCTACATGGATGAGATCTTCGGCTATTTTCCTCCCACGGCAAATCCTCCTTCCAAAAAGCCCATGCTGCTGCTCCTCAAGCAGGCCCGTGCCTATGGTCTCGGGGTCATTCTCGCGACCCAGAACCCCGTTGATCTTGACTACAAGGGGTTGTCCAACATCGGCACCTGGTTTGTCGGCCGGCTGCAGACAAAACAGGACCAGGACAGGGTGTTGACCGGTATCGCCGGGAGCTCGGAGAAGCTGGACAGGGGGGTTCTCAGGGAAATGCTGGCCAATATGCGGGGCCGGACATTCCTCATGTCTTCGGCCCATCTTGATGAGCCGGTCCTGTTTGAGACCAGGTGGGTGCTGTCCTATCTCAAGGGGCCGATCTCACTACAGGAGATGGGTCGACTGATTACGCCGGCCAAAGACTCCGAGGGCCGGGGAGTTGCGACCGGCGCAGGGGAAAGTGGTTCCGGCCGGCAGGGAAAATTTTCAGCAACTCCTCCTCTTCTGCCAGACAGCGTCAGGCAGCGCTACGTGCTGCCGCCGGTGCCCATGGATGAGGTGAAGTACGTTCCATGGTTGGCCGGATCAGCCACGGTCCGGTTTTACAACCAGTCGCGTGGCATTGATCAGGCAACAGAAGTCAATCTTCGGATTCCACTTGCGGCAGGCTCCCGGTATGACTGGGACAGGGCGACGGATAATCCTGTCCGGGCCGAAGAGACCGTGGCAGCTCCTCCGGCGGATGCGTTTTTCATGATGCTTCCCCCGGACTTTTCCGATGTGAAGAGTTTGCGCGGCTATGCCGGGGATCTGAGTGATCATCTCTATCAGACCAGGCGGCTTTCACTGCAACGGATCCCCTCCTTGAAGCTGGAATCCCGTCCGGGTGAACCGGAAAGCAGGTTCCACCAGCGGGTGGTGGACCATCTGCGCGAGAAAAAAGAGGCGGCTGTGAAAAAAGTTGAAGAACGGTACAGGGCAAAACAGAAGACCCTGCAGCGCCGTCTTGACAAGGCGTATCAGAAGATTGAAAAAGAAAAGGGGGATGTCAGGGCCAGGGGAATGGACACGGCCCTTTCCTTCGGGGTGGCTGTTTTCGGCGCCCTGTTCGGCCGCAAAGCCCTTTCCGTCAGCACGGCCTCCCGCTCTGCCCGTGGGGTGCGGAGCGCCGGCCGACTGGTGAAGGAAAAGGAAGATGTCCGGCGCGCAGAAGATGACGCGCGGCGGCTTGAAGCTGAAATTGCCGACCTAGCGGCAGAACTGCAGGAAAAGACAGCAGACCTGGCCGGAAAGTATGCGCCGGAAAATTTCCCGGTGGAAAATTTCTCAATCAAGCCGCGAAGAGCCGATATTTACGACGTCAGGGTGTTCATCCAGTGGGAACCCGAACTTGACCTGCCGGAGCCTGCCTGAGCCCGGAGGTGGATAGCGCGTTTGCCGGGTACAGCCTGTCGGGAGCGCAGTTTAATCCAGGATCGTCTGCAGGTCCTGCCGGTCAAGGGGGCTGTCGAATTTGACATGCACCGAGTAGTCGCTGTGCACAAGGTCAAAGGACTGGACGCCGCTGACCGTGCCGTGCAGGTGCTCTTCCCTGCCGATACTGAGCGGGATGGAGGCCTTGATGTTGCGTCCCAGGAGCAGCCGGCTGTTTTCCTTTCTGGTGATCCTGACGACAAAGGAAAGCCCGCCCTGGGAGATATCGGCCAGCTCCCCCCTGAAGCTGCTCAGTATTTTTCCCCTCTCACCCGTAATCTGTAAATGAATTTTCCTCTCCAGCCTGTACCGGTCATGAACCCGCCGGTCCATGCCTTTCTTTTTCAGGAGCGCCGCGATGTCGCTGGACCGCGCACAGTAATCACGCAGCTTGGACTCGATGCCCGGGATTTTTTCTTCCAGGCGGGCAAGGTCTGCTCGTTTCAGGACAAAAACCTTCGTCTGTTGTTCCGCGGTCAGTGAAACCGACCAGACAGAGACATTGAAAAAGTTTTCACCGGCAATTTCCCCGCCGGCAAGATTCTTGACAAAGAGTTCCTTCCGACCTCCCGCGCCCTGCTGAAAACAGGATACCCTGACAGATCCATGATTTATGAAAAATAACTCGTCATTGGTCGCGCCCTGAGACACAATGGTTTCTTCCGGAGAATAGCTGCGTTCCTCCATCTCATGGTACATGGCATTGAACTCCTCGGAGCTGAGTTCCCTGAGCAGGGCCGCCCACACCTCAAGGTGGTCCCGGGTAATGGAACCCTTTTTTTCTTCTTCAATAATTTCCCCTGACTGGATTATCTCCATCAGGGCCATGGGGTCTATTTCATAGATCCGGTCCCGCAGCCGTTCCGCATTTCTGAAATCTTTTTTCTTCGCACAGGAAACAACCAGGTCAAAAAGCTGGCGTTTGGCCTCATCCTGGTTGCCGGATTCAGCCAGAGAAAAGATCTGCTCTTCACGGATAGCAATGGTATCCTTTTTTTTCATCTCCTGCGCAGGGGAGGGGCATGATATTTTTTCGCTTCCTCTCCCGGCGGCAGCAATGACCTTTCCGGCAGCAGCACGGATTTCGTCGGTAAGGCCGTCGCCTGTTCTCCCCTGCTGCACGGTTTTCAGGTGGGGAAGGAGCCTGGCAAACCGTTGCCGGTCGTCCCGGCAGGCAAACTGTTTTGCAACAGCAGTCAGGCAGGCGGCGCAGGTCCGGCGCAGGTCCGCATTCTTGTGGCCAAGGCCGGTGATGATCCTGTCGACAAGCCTTTCGGCAACGTTCTGCTTGCCACGTTCGATAAGCCTGACCACGGTCTCGGGAAGGAGCCCGGCTATTTCACGGTTCAGCAGGACCTGGTGGTCTCCGGAGAGAAGCCTGCTGAGTTCTTCCTGTACGGTGGAGTTGTGCTGTGCCAAGAAAATACCTCAAAAAAAAAAGCTGCAAGGTGGCTGTTGCCAGGTGCCAGGGGTCAGGTGACAGGTGAAAAATTTTTCTCACTACTCACCCCTCATTCCCTATTCCCAATTCTTAACCTCCTTGTCGTTATCACCACCGGGCCCGGATGTCAAGCCCGGCGGCATGATTCGGTGCCGGCAGGGATAATTACCTTGTGCTGCATCAGGAGCAAGACAAGCCTGCTGACAGGCAGGCCGATAACATTGGAACATGATCCGACGATTTTCCGGACCAGGAAAGAACCCGTGCCCTGGATACCGTATGCGCCGGCCTTGTCCAGCGGTTCGCCGGTGGCGATGTATGCCCGCAGCATGTCATCCGGGGCATCAACAAAGGTGACAGCGGTTGTTTCGACCAGGCAGAGTTCTTTCTCGCGGGCAGGGCAGCAGAGACTGAGCCCGGTCATGACCTGGTGCGTGGTGCCGGAGAGCTGCCTGAGAATGGTCAGGGCATCATTCCGGTCAGACGGTTTGCCCAGGATTGTCCGGTTGTCAAGCGAGACAACCGTGTCAGCGCCGATGGTCCAGGCGCGGGGATGGCGCTGTGCAACGGCCTGCGCCTTGGCCTGCGCCATGCGGGCGGCAAAATCCTCGGGCAGTTCTCCAGGGGCCGGGATTTCTTCGACAGGAGATGGTATGATATCAAATTCAAATCCCAGGCCGGTTAAAAATTCCTTTCTCCGGGGAGATGCCGAGGCCAGGATAAGGGGTTGACAGGTGGTGAACAGGGGGGATGCGGACATGGGAACAGGTTAATCCGGCATGGAATCATACAAGACCTGCACCAGGAACAGGCCGCGGGCAGGAGCGGTCGGCCCGGCTGCCTGACGATCCCTGCTCCTGAGAATTTCCTGAAACTCAAGGTCGGATATTTTTCCTGTTCCCACCTCAATCAGGGTGCCGACGAGGTTGCGGACCATGTGGCGCAGAAACCCGTCTCCAATAAAAAGAAAGGACCAGTGGTGTGGTTTTTCCGGATGGGAGACAAGGGAGACCCGGTACAGGGTCCGCACAGCCCCGCGAGCACCTGCGTGCGTAACATCACGGGAACCGCTTCCCTCAAAGCTTGCAAAATCATGGGTCCCTGTAATATGCTTCATGGCGTGGCATATCCTGTCCCCGTTGAAACCGCGGGGATAGTGGGCCCGGTACAATCTTTCCGTGGGCAACTGGATTCTGCCGGTAAAGACATCATACCGGTAGGATTTTCCGACCGCGCTGTACCTGCTGTGAAAGTCCGCCGGGGCCTCGGAGACCTCGAGTATCCTGATATCGTGGGGCAGCATTGAGTTGAGACCGTGCAGGAAGCCGGAGCAGGGTATGGCGGAGAAGGTCTGAAAGTTGGCTGTCATGCCAAGTGCATGGACACCCGCATCCGTCCTGCCTGCGCCATGGAGAGTAACTGCCGTGTCAACCATGGTTGCGAGACATTTTTCAAGCGCTCCCTGGATGGTCGGGGTGTTTTTCTGTCTCTGCCAGCCGCTGTACCCGCTGCCGTCATAGGCAATCAGCAGGCGAATGTTCCGCTGGTTCACGGGAAAAAAGGCGCCCCACGCAACCCTTCGGCTTCGTCAAAACCATGCATCAGGTTCATGTTCGAAACCGCCTGGCCGGCAGCCCCTTTGACGATGTTGTCGATTGCTGACAGCACGATCAGGCGTCCGGTCCGCGGGTCGATCTGAAAGCCGATGTCACAGAAATTGCTGCCCCGGACATGCTGGGTTGCGGGCAGTCTGCCCGGCGGGCAAAGCCGGACAAACTGCTCATCCAGGTAGGCATCCCGGTACAGGTCCTCCAGGCCGGCTGCATCCATGCCCGGCTGCAGCCGGGCGTACATGGTGCTCAGTATTCCCCTGGAAACCGGCAGCAGGTGCGGGGTGAACGAAATCGTGACCGGATCGCCGAAGAGCAGGCTCAGCTCCTGTTCCATTTCAGGGATATGGCGGTGTGTTCCACCTACCTTGTAGGGCCTGAAACCGTCCGCCACCTCGCAGTACAGCGTGGCAAGGCCGGCGTTCCGCCCTGCGCCGGAGGCGCCTGATTTGGAGTCAACAACAAGCGTGGCCGGATCAATGACCTTTGCCCGCAGCAAGGGGGCAAGCCCGAGGATGACCGAGGTGGGATAGCATCCCGGATTGGCCACCAGGCGGGCTCGGGAAATTTTTTCTCTGTACAGTTCAGGAAGACCGTATACAGCCTCGCTGATCAGGCTGCTGCTGGTATGCTCCTGGTACCATTTTTCGTATACGGCAATGTCTCTGATCCGGTAGTCCGCACTGAGATCAACGACCTTTTTCCCTTTTTCCAGAAGGGAAGGGACAATGGCCATGGCTGTGCTGTGCGGTACGGCAGTGAAAAAGAAGTCCGCCCTGTCCGTGAGATCGACCCGGGCCGGGTCTTCGCAGGTGATGTCGACGCACCCCTGCAGACTGGGAAACACCTCGGCAAGATGCTGCCCCGCGTACTGGCGGGAAGTTGCGACAGTTATTTCCACCTGCGGGTGGGCGGAGAGTATTCTCGCCAGCTCAACTCCCGTATATCCTGATACACCTATAATCCCGACCCGTAACATCCGAATGCCCTTCCAACTTTATAAACTTGATAAACTTTACAAACTTAATAACTTGATTACGTGATAAAAAAAGGGGATAACGAAGCATGTCGTTATCCCCTTATACTTTTCATTGGAGAAAAAAGTAACTGCGTCCCGTAATTAACGCTTGGAGAACTGGAAGCGTGCCCTGGCGCCGCGCTGCCCGTATTTCTTTCGTTCCTTGCAGCGGGGGTCCCGGGTCATGAGGCCGGCTTTTTTCAGGGGAATGCGGTTCTCCATGCTAATCTCCTGGAGCGCCTTGGATATTCCATGAACCAGGGCATCAACCTGGGCTGACTTGCCGCCCCCCTTGACTGTCGCCTTCACATCATACTTGTTGGCTGTTTCCGTTACCGCAAAGGGTTTTTCAACCTTTGGTTCGAAATAAATTCCACCGAAATACTCATCCGGTGTCTGCTTGTTGACTGTAATTTTACCGGCTCCCGGTGTTATCCAGACACGGGCAACGGCTGTTTTTCGTTTACCGGTTGCGTAAAATGATTCCTGCGACATGGTGTGCATACTCCGTTAATCAGATATCCAGGTTTTCCGGTTGCTGCGCCTTGTGCGGATGCTGGTCCCCGGCATAGATTTTCAGTTTTTTCAGCTGCTGGCGGCCAAGCTTGTTCTTGGGAAGCATCCCTTTGACAGCCCTCCTGATCAGTTCTTCAGGCTTTTTGGCCAGGACTTCTTTTGCTGTCTGTTCCTTGATGCCGCCAATGTAACCGGTATGACGATAATATTTTTTGTCATCCCATTTTTTGCCGGTCAAATGAATTTTTTCTGCATTCACGACAACAATAAAATCACCGTTATCCTGAAAGTTGCAGAATGTCGGTTTATGTTTGCCGCGCAACAGCCGGGCGATTTCCGAGGCAAATCGGCCCAGGGTTTTGCCGTCGGCATCGACAAGATACCACTTGCGGTCAATTTCCTGCACAGGTGTATAATAGGTTTTCATTGCATGTTCTCAAAAATATGAAAAAAGGCCCGGCCATGGCCAGAACCCAAGTGTACTCTGGAGCGGGAAACGAGATTCGAACTCGCGACTTCAACCTTGGCAAGGTTGCACTCTACCACTGAGTTATTCCCGCTTTCACTATTACTGCAAACAGCTTTTTAGTATAACAGTTAAGCAGGGAGGATGTCAATAAAAAATTGATGATTTCTTCAGTTTTGAAAATCCGCATGAAAATCCGGGGACATGATACCGTTTTACTGCGTGATGCGGTAAATTTTGAGGGCGATAAAGAAAAACGGTATCATGTCCCCGGATTTCGCCGGATTTCGCGGATTTCGGATTTTTTAAAAAGATGATTACGGCTGAAGAAAAGTTGCCAATATTTGTGAAGAGGAATAAGATAGAGCAGATGAATTGTCCCGGCACGTGTGGTGCCGGCATGAAAACTGATACAGAAGGGGAGCTTGTTTTGTCGGATGCAACAATGAGAACCGCTGAAATCACCCGCCGGACAAGGGAGACGGAGATAAATCTCTGTTTGAACCTGGATGGCAGCGGTCAGGTAATGATCGAAACCGGTGTCGGTTTTATGGATCATATGCTGACTCTTTTTACGGTGCATGGTTTTTTTGACCTGGCGGTCAATGCCAAGGGTGATATCCGGGTTGATGACCACCATACGGTTGAGGATCTTGGGATATGCCTGGGAATGGCACTCAAAAAGGCGACCGTGGAAAAGGCCGGGATCAGCCGGTATGGACACAGCTTTGTGCCCATGGATGAAACGCTGGTCCGGGTCTGTGTTGATTTTTCCAATCGTCCATACCTGCATTACGAGGTTCAATTGCCTGACCAGAAAGTCGGCAGCTTCGATACCTCGCTTGCCAAGGAGTTCCTGAGGGCACTTGCCCTGCATGGCGGCCTGACACTTCACGTGGACCTTCTGCACGGCGAGAATACCCATCATATTATTGAAGCTGTTTTCAAGGCCCTGGGCAGGTCGCTGGCAAGGGCGGTGGAACCGGACCTGCGCCTGGACGGACAGTTGTCTTCAAAAGGAACGTTGTAAGTTGAAAGTTATAAAGTTTATAAAGTTATCAAGTCTGTAAAGTTGAAAATTGAAAGCTGCGGCTAGGGACTTTCAGCCTTGCTGCCTGATACGAATACGAGTTTTGGATACTTCTGGAGGGAGAGAGTGATACATTTTTTACGGAGTTGGGTAATGATTGGGGCATGCTGTCTTGTTTTTCTTGCCGGATGCGGCTCAAAAACAACAGAGCGCAGTTACGTCGTGCAGAGTCCCGCGTATCCTGTAACCTGTATCGGCATACTCCCGACTGTTACCGGTACTGACCGTGAACGCAAGGTTTCACCCGAACAGCAAAAGGCACTGGCCAAGGGGGTAAAGGTCATGAACGGGATTCTTGCCCAGGAGCTCGGCGGATGGGAAAAAATTGTTTTTGTTACCCCGGAACAGATTGCCGGCCTCCAGGCGACCAGTGCTGAGAGACCGCTGGAGGTCGCCCGTATCGTCGGAGAAAGAATTAACTGTAATGCCATTCTTGAAACAACAGTCTGGCGTTATTCCGAGCGGGTCGGAACCAGGTATTCTGCTGAGGAACCAGCTTCGGTGGCCTTTGATTTTAGGCTGATCGGTACTGATAACGGGTCAGTCCTCCTGTCCGTGAAGTTCGACGAAGTGCAGAGGTCCGTGATGGAAAATCTTTATAACTGGTCAAAGGCAAGAACACGTGGGTTTACCTGGATTACAGCAGATGAACTGGTGCTGGAAGGGGTCAGGGAGAAACTTCTGGAAACCCCGTATTTCAAGCAGGTGATGAAAAATGCAAGACTGGACAGTACCTTTGACAATGCAGATAAAAAAGTCTGAAGCGGGTCACCTCTTCTTGTCCCATGGAGAGTATCCTAACCCGTGACATGAACCGGCGTGTGGGCCGGGCCATGCACACCTATGAAATGCTTGATGACGGGGACCGGGTCCTGGTCGCGGTTTCCGGAGGTGTCGACTCCCTGGTGCTGGCGTGGCTCCTGTATTTCTGGCGGCGGAAGGCCCCCATCGCCTATGATCTGCTTCCCGTCCACATCGATATGGAGCCGGACGGCAACAAG
>JAJRVA010000185.1 GCA_024277485.1 Deltaproteobacteria bacterium
AAACGCCTGAAACGCCTGAAACGCCTGAAACGCCTGAAACGCCTGAAACGCCTGAAACGCCTGAAAAAAAATAATCGTTATTTCAGTCCGTTACAAGACATTTCAGCCCGGCAGACGCTCTTTTCAGTGGTGCTGCCGGGTTATCTTTTTCTGCTTCTGCTCTGGTCCGTTTCACGTCCGACCCGGCAGTCTGTCAGTGCACGGCAGACTTGCTGCTGTAGATATGAAAAAGCACAAGCCATTCGAAATGGTGCCGGAACCGCAGGCCCATCTCTTTCCTCTCGTTGTCGCAGCGAACAACTTCCGCTTCAATATTGTTGATAATAAGCTGTGAATTCCGGTCCCGGACAAGAATTTCCACCTGGCACGGGGCCCCTTCAGGAAGTGTTCCTGCAGTGGTGAGAGACATACCGTCAATGCAGAGGTCTCTCAATCTCCCCTGAATTGACCTGCCCTCCGGGTTGAGCTTCACGGTAACATCCGCGACAAAATTTATGCGTACAGCTTCACGCCGGTCTTCCTTGTCCTGAATAAACATCAAATCACCTTTATAGACTATTACCGCGCTTCCACTGATTTCCAGAATATCCATAGTCTGCGTTCGTTTTAAAAAGTTATTTTACAGGCCACCACAGCTTTGCAGGTCAACCCGATTCAATTGTACGCAACCCGGCCGATCAGTTCAAGAGAAAAGAAACCGCTCACGCCCGGATCATCTCCTCCTCCAGAAGCCGGTCGGCAAAATCGATGATAAACCTGCGCTGCGCCGGTGTCGCCCACGCAATGCAGGAACAGTGCATATTATCAGCGCTGCGGACCAGGAACTCGAACCGCAGGCTTTTTTCCTCCAGCACCACTGAGAGGTAAAACGGGCCGCACTGGTCATGCCCCTCCTGTGCCGGGCCCAGAAGGTCCGGCGGCACCTCCAGCCAGTAAACTCCCTCGATGGGTCCCGGTTTCAGGGTCCGCTTCAGGTAACTCTCGATATTGTCCCGTTCCAGAAAAGAAATTTCGTCAATATAATACTGGCGCATAGCAGCCACCTTCTCCTATAAGTACTCTGCAGCAAGCGAGGAAAGACGGCTGCGCTCGCTCCGGGTCAGGGTTACGTGACCGCATCCCTGCCGCCCCTTCAGCCGTTCCACCGTGTAGGTGAGACCGTTGCTGCCCGAGTCCAGGTAGGGATTGTCGATCTGCTGCGGATCACCGGTGAGGACCATCTTGGTCCCCTCTCCCACCCTGCTGATTATAGTTTTTACCTCGTGCGGGGTCAGGTTCTGGGCCTCATCGACCACCACGTACTGCTTTGAAATTGAACGGCCGCGGATGTAAGTGAGCGCTTCCAGCTCCACATCCTCGTCCCTGATCAACCCGGCAACCATCTGCTGGGTGGTTTCTTCAACATGACCGTTATGCTGTAACCCCATCAGGTAGGAGAGGTTATCAAAAATAGGCTGCATCCACAGCTTCATCTTCTCATCTTTCGAACCGGGCAGGTAACCGATATCGCGCCCCAGGGGAATGACCGGCCGTGAAACAAGCAGCTTTTCATACCGCTCCTCCTTCAGGGTCATTGACAGGCCTGCTGCCAGGGCAAGAAGGGTCTTGCCCGTGCCTGCCTGACCGATAAGGGTAACAAGGTCCACCTCCGGATCAAGGAGCAGCTCCATGGCCATGCGCTGCTCCTTGCTGTGCGGCTTAACCCGCCAGGCCGTATCATAGTTTGAAGACAGGTGGACAAGGTTGTTTCCGTCATCGGTCCGTCCCAGGCCGGTATGCTTGGGATTTGCTTCATCAATCAGCAGCACGAACTCATTGGCGAGGAACTCTTCACCGTCAAGTGAAAATACATCCTTCTCGTAAAACGAATCTATGACTGCCGAGGGTACTGTTATTTCCCGCCAGCCGGTATAGAGCGTATCAAAGTCCGCCTTTTCCTTTTCAAAATCCATCACCTCAATGCCAAGAGCATCGGCCTTGAGCCGGGCATTGATATCCTTTGACACGAAAATGGATCTTCTGCCCTGCTGCCTGAGGTTAAAGGCGGTTGCGATAATGAGGTTATCGGGAATGGTCAGGTCTATGCAGGAGCCGGGCATCTCCTCTTTTTCAACGGTAATTTTCAATGTGCCGCCGTTTTCCATGACCACCCCTTCCCCCAGGCTGCCCAATTTTCGCAGACTGTCAAGAGTCCGGATAACATGCCTGGCATTACGGCCGAGTTCATCATTGTTCTTTTTAAACTTGTCCAGCTCTTCGATCACCGTCATCGGGAGAACAACGACATTATCGGCAAACGAAGTCACAGAAGCGCTGTTATGCAGAAGAACATTGGTATCAAGGACAAAATACTTTGTTCTTTTCCCGGTATCATCCGCCATCATCATTATTACAGGTCCAAAAAAGTAGAATCTTTATTCAGCGACTCGCATCCATTTTCACGAACCACCACCATGTTCTCAAGCCGGATTCCGCCCCAGTCCGGCAGATAGATCCCAGGTTCAACGGTCACGACCATGCCCGCCCGCAACTTCCGGCGGCTGGAAGAACTGAGCCGTGGCTCCTCGTGAACCTCAAGGCCTACCCCGTGCCCCAAGGCATGGCCGAAATTTTTCCCGTAGCCGCTGTCGCGTATGACCCGGCGGGCAGCCCTGTCAACCTCCCGGCAGGTAACCCCGGCACGGATAACCTTGATGGCGGCCTTCTGGGCCCGGCGGACAATCCGCAACCGTTTCACAAACGTTTTGTCCGGCTTGCCGACGACAAAGGTCCGGCTCATGTCCGAACAGTACCCGTCAAGGACAAGCCCCATGTCAATCAGAACAGTCTCACCTTTTCTCAGCCGTCTTTCTGTGGGCACGGCATGGGGCCTGGCAGCATTTGTGCCAAAGGCGACAATGGTGTCAAAACCGGCAGACTCGGCACCCATCTTCCGCATTGCCCGCTCTATCGACAGGGCGATCTTCTTTTCCGTCATGCCCGGTTTTATTTTTGTATACACTTTCCGGAAAACCCGCTCGTTGAGCAGGACGGAGGCCCTGATTTTTTCTATCTCCTCTTCCGTCTTGATGATCCGCAGCCGCTCGACAATACCGACAAGAGAAACCAGTTTGACGCGAATCTTCCCGGCCAGCCGGTCAAGACGCTCAAAAGAGGAATGAAGGAAATAGTCTCCCTCAAAGGCAAGACTCTTTATGCCAAGTTCCGGCAGGAGATTCTGCAGGGTATGAACCAGGCCTCTGCGGTACCGCCGGACGGAGAAACCGGTTGCCTCTTCCTCCGCCTGCAGGACAAACCTGGAATCAGTAAAAAGATACGGTCTGCCGGAGGAGGGCACAAGCAACACTCCGGAGCTTTCACCTATGGAATGATCAACCGGGGTATACCCGCTCAGGTACCGTCTGTTGCCGGGATGCGTAACCAGCAGGGCAGAAATTCTTTTTCGTTTCAGTGCGTTCTGCAGACGAGCCAGACGGTCGGGATACAATACAGCAGGCATCTACAGTCCCAGCCGCTGCTTCAGCTGCGCCCTGTGCTGTTCCAGCGCCTCATTGTACCTGCCGGTCAACTCCGCTTCAATCCGGCCCCATTCTTCACGAAACTTCGGCTGTAGTGTTGGATCAATTTTGTATTCCTCTCCAGCCGCACCTCCCTGCTGGGCCAGGAGCTGCTGGTACTGCATCTTGATCTGCTCCTCAAGCTGGTTGCGAAGCTCTTCACGATGCTGCATGTACCCGCCGAGTATCTGCTGCAATTCCCGGCAGATGGATGCCACGTCTCCGGCCCCGCCCGCCAGTTCAACAAGACCCTGGAACGCCTTTTCCGTTCTTCCCAGCTGCGTATCATCCCGGGGCAGAAAGATATTGCGCAGCAGCCCTTCAGCCATGCCCCTGCGTATGGAAGTCTGCACCTCACCCGGTTAACCGCTCATCTTCTCCACCAGGCTGTTGAAACTCCCCTCCAGGTATCCGGCGGTCAGCTGCATTCCTTTTTTTCGCGCTTCATCCTGCTGGAGGTCAACGCTTGAAGCCTTGCCGATCCTGGCTGCCCGTTCCATAACCAGGTCCATGGTACTCTTTATTTCCGCCATAATACAATTACCCCGAGAAGAAGATTGTTTTGCAAAAACTATACGCAAAATATCCCGGGCCGACAATACCAGAAATAATTATTTTATTGAACCGCGGACCAGGCGGGCGCCGAAAAAGCCGTCCATGCCGTCGGCAGGAGTCGGGGCAAAGAATCCTGACGCCGCAACTGCGGCAGCCGCTTCCGGCAGGAAAGGACGGCAGTCCTCAACAGTAAAATCGCTGTGTTTACCGAGAAAGGCCTCAACAACTTCCATATTCTCTTCGGGTTCCATACTGCAGGTAGCGTAGACAAGTATACCGCCGGGTTCAACGAGCGGAGCAGCATGTTCCAGGAGGTCAGCCTGTTGCCGCTGGTATGTTTTCAAATCCTCCTGCCGGCGGTTCCAGCGTATATCCGGATGACGCCCGACAACGCCGGTACCGGAGCAGGGCGCATCGATCAGCACACCTTTAAACAGGCCGGGCCCCTCTGCGCAGAATTCCTCGAGGCTGCCATGATACACGGAAACCGAATCTAAGCGAAGCCGCTGCAGGTTTTCCCGGAGCAGTACCACGCGATGGCGGCTGGGCTCAACGGCCACAAGTTCCGTTCGGGCAGGCGCCAGCTGGGCAATCTGGCAGGTCTTTCCGCCCAGTCCGGCACAGCCGTCAAGGTACCTTGCACCCTCTGCAAACGGGCCAAGCAGAAGGGCAACCAGCTGGGCGGCCTCGTCCTGCACGTGAAACAGGCCGTCCCCATAGCCTGGCAGGCTGGAGACAGGTCCTGAAAAATCCTCCAGAACAAGGGCATCTTGAGCATACCTGCCGGGAAGGGCGCGACAGCCTTCCTTCCTGAACAGGGATGCCAGCTCTGTCGTGCCGGTTAGCCTGGTGTTGACCCTGAGGGCAAGGTGGGGTTCTGTATTGTTTGCCCGGCAGATGGCCCTGGTCCGTTCATACCCGAAGTGTTCCCGCCACCGTTTGACCTGCCAGTCGGGGTGATTGAGCGGAGAACCGTTATCCCGGGTGTCCATACCGGGGTCCGGCAGTTCTTTTTTGTGCCGGACGATATTTCGCAGCATACCGTTGACAAAGTTGATCAGCCAGCGGGGCTGCCCGGCGCCCTTCATTACCTTGACTGTCTCATTGACCGCCGCGGAATCTGGAATTCGATCAAGGAAAACTACCTGATAGACGCCGACCCGGAGGGTCATGATTGTCAGGGTCTTCATTTTACGAACAGGAACTTTGGAAAAACGGGCTATGACCGCATCCAGATACTGCATCTGTCGCAGGACCCCCTGAACCATTTTCACGGCAAGATTCCTGTCCCCGGGACCCAGGGCTGACCGGTGAATTACGGTGTCCACCAGTGGTGCTATGGGCTGTGTCTGCCTTTCCCATTCCGCCAGACATGCCACAGCAAGCTGACGCGATGTGGGCACTTTATTGTTCCGCACCAGTTTTAATCCTCATATTACCCCCCTGCAAACTGTTAAAAATCACAATAATCAAATCAAAGAGAGCGTCCCACACACTCACTGCTCCCCATACCTCTCTTCTACCACCGAAATGATAATCCCTCAATTCCTTACCCCGGATTATTCACCAGGAAGGAAAACAAAACCGTTTTGTTTTTTTCTGAAATGACGGCTCGCGGAACGGCGAACCTTCAGCATATCTTACAACATGATAACAATCAATATCGAATAGAACTCTAATAGACCTTGACATACGGTCTAACTTAATACATGATCGAGTTCCGGGGACAGTATATAGTGACCTGGTCCAGTAAAAAAGGACACTTTTCTAAGTTTATGCGGCCATTTTCAAAGGCCACAGTTCTTCAAACCTGTTCGGGCTGACATAGCCGAGGTACGAGTGCAGTCGTTGACTGTTATAGAACATCTCGATGTACTCGACGATGTCCAGCCTGGCCTCTTCCCTGCTGCCATAATCTGTAAAAAAGACCCTCTCCGTTTTCATGCTGCCAAAGAAACTCTCTGCAACACTATTATCCCAGCAGTCTCCCTTGCGACTCATGCTGCTTGTCATGCCGTAGATCTCCAGCAATTTCTGAAAATCATGACTGCAGTACTGGCTGCCACGATCCGAATGAAAAATGAGACCCGTTTCCGGTCGACGACGCCAATACGCCATGCGTAATGCGTTCATGACCAAGTGCCTGGTCATCCTCCTGCTCAGGGACCAGCC
>JAJRVA010000012.1 GCA_024277485.1 Deltaproteobacteria bacterium
CCGGCACCAGCCTTGTTGAGCAGGTTATTGCCTGCCATCCGTTGGTATATGGGGCAGGGGAACTCAATGATCTTTTCAACCTGACCGCCCGTCTACCCCGGATGCTGCAGACAGGCCCTTACCCGGAATGTGAAAAGCTGCTGACCACTGAGATACTTGATGAGCTTGCCGATGAGCATCTGAAAATGCTGCGGAAAAAGGCTGGTAAGGACACGGTTACCCGGGTTACCGACAAAATGCCCGGCAACTTTACGTTTGTCGGACTCATACGGCGCCTCTTTCCTGAGGCTGCAATAATCCACTGCAGGCGGGATCCGATGGACACCTGCCTGTCCTGCTTTTTCCAGGATTTTGTCGGTTCACACCGCTATGCGTATGACCTGGAGAACCTTGGTGTACGGTACAGGCAGTATGAGTACCTGATGTCATTCTGGCGTGACGAGATGGGAATTCCCATGCTTGAGGTACAGTATGAAGAGCTGGTGGCAAACCAGGAGGAGGTAAGCAGAAAAATGATCGCCCATTGCGGGCTTGAATGGGATGAAACGTGCCTTAACTTTTATAAATCAGGCAGGCGTGTCCATACCGCCAGCTTTCAACAGGTGCGCAAACCCATGTATACAAGTTCCGCCGGTCGCTGGAAAAATTACGAGCGCTACCTCGACCCGCTGAAAAAAGGCCTTGATACCCGTATAAGTTTACACGACAATCCCCTGACTCCTGACTCCTGACTCCTGACCCCTGACTCCTGACTCCTACTTTTCATGACAGTTCCTGCAGAAACTCATCCCGCCCCGGGGCCTGGGATAGTTGAGCAGGCCGTTTGTCTCGGCGCCATGGGGGTTGTGGCAACTCGCGCAGGTAAATTCTTTGCTGGGGTCTCTTGGGTCGGGTACGCCTCTCGTCGGATGCCCCTTGCCGTAAAAACCGGCAATGACATGTTTTCCGGATGCCTTGTCGGTATGACAGCGCAGGCACAAGTCTGATGCGTGCATCCTGACAAGAGAGGGCCAGTCCGACCCGTGTGGATTATGACAGAGCTCACACTGGCCCACGGCAGTCGGACCGTGCATGACATTCTGTTCACTCCAGCCCTTGATCTTGATCCCGTGGCAGGTGTAGCAGACATTCATGGTCGGCTTGGCAACCTCGTATTTGCGCAGGTCCTTCTTGGTCAGATGACACTGCAGGCATGTCCATTCTTCGGCAGGGTTATGGACATATTTTGTATTCAGCTTCCCTTTATGGCAGGTGTAGCAGGGTGAGTCCGCGGGAGAATCCGGGTTGATGTCATCCAGTATGACGTCCATCCTGTGGCAGCCTGCACATAATTCTTCGCTTTCAGTTGTGTGAAAAAAATATCTTTTGGACCCTTTCGGGGCCTGGTTGTTCTCCTTGCTCAATTTGTCGCGGAAAAAGACGTCCAGCTCATGGGTTGATGTTTTTTCCCTGCCCCGATACCCGGTAACAATGACTTTGTTCATTCCGGATGCCAGGAAGATTTCAGGGTAAAGATATTCCCTGTCCCCGGAGACCTTCACCTTCGGGTAGGCGAACTTGTTTACCTTGACCTCATACGCGTCGACTTTTTCCCGGTCATCTTTCAGGACAAGATGAATGGTGCCACTGTCCACGTATGATTCCTCGGGAGGGAAGAGAATCGAGAGCGACCAGGCAGTCCCTGAGGACAAAACAAGTGCAACGGTAACTGCCGATACCAGTAAAGCTGTTATTCTTGTCTTCATAATTTCATGCAAGGTTGAGGTTGAATTGCCATTGTGTTTTGCCGACAGGTAAAATTTTTTACGTTCTCCATGGCCGGGTTAGTGGCCGCCGCCTCCCATGCCTGAACCATAGTCATACTTAGGTGTTGTTCCATCGCCCCTGAAATCGTGTTTTTCACCATGGCACACGAGCACGCATGCCCCGGTCCTGTCTCCATAATCAACAAAATAGAGCTGGCTGTTTAAGGCCGACACGACATTGGTGTCAAAGTTGATCAGGTGGGTGGAATCACCCTGGGTTTTCCCCTGTACCCCGTGCGGATCGTGGCACACGGAACAGGGAGCATCTTCACCGTTTACATGTTTTCTATGTTCGCCAAAGGTGTCGTCATTCAATATACTCGATTCCGAATGACATTTGTAACACATCGCGTAATCAGCGGAATTGTTGGGGTTGGGATCCTGGACAATATATCTTTCCTGCAGTATCCACTCCTCATCCGAGCCGTGCGGCCCCGCGGTCCCGGAGTTGTCACTGTGACAGTCATGGCAGTATATCAGGTCACCTGGATTGGGCAGTGTTCCGCCGCCGATAAGGCTCGGCGAGGTGTTCCTGGCAGCAGCCTCTACGGGGTGAAATGATTCATTGGCAGCCAGGAATTCAAGTCGTGTGTTACACTCATCATTCTCCCGGGTTACATGCGTCCCTGATGTCAGGCCCAGGTAGCCGACATTATTTGTGGTGTCACCATGGCATTTGAAACATATCTCGTAAACGTATTGCGAATCGCCTGTATATGCCCCCGCACCTGTTATGCCGGGAACTCCCTTTGTCATGCCGGTTACATCAGGAGGGGTGACCCCCTGTGTGTCCGTTATCTGATGGCCGTTGTGGCAATCTGCGCACTCAACATGAACCGGTATTTGCTGGGTATCATAATTTTCCGTCGGGTCATGTTTGCCGTTAAAATCCGCCACCGTGTGTGCGTAGGCCTTTTTTAACACCACATTTATATCTTGCTGCGCTACCTTACCGTTGTGGCATGGGAAGCATAGATCTTCCTCGTTCGCGTTTTTCAACAGGAGTGCTCCGGATGGGGCGCTGTGGGTAAAGTGACAGTTGCCGCACCCGTTATCACTGACCGTGGTATAGTCGCTTTTCGGCCATGGATCAGGATCATTGGGTGCGGATCCGGTCCAGGTGGCATTGGAAGTGCTGTGCTTTGAGCTGCCCCAGCCCGTTTTGGCGTGACAGGAAATGCAGAGGTTGGATGCCTGGTTGGTTGTAATAAGAAAGTTGCCGTACGTGTCATCATGCACATTATGGCAGGAGGTGCACTGGACCTCGCCTGCCTGGTCAAGCTCCACCCCGTTGGGCAGGGAGCCGGCAGGCAGAAGTTCATCCGGACCACTGGACTGGTATTCAAAGGAAACAGGGTGGTCATTGGCCAGGTTGGTCCCGAGATAAGCGTCCCAGGTAACAGGCATGGTTGTTACGCCGCCCTGGAATTCAATGTCATTGAGTGGGTCGGAAAAGGTACTTCCCAGGGCAATGGTCCCGTCATGACAGCTCAGGCAGAGTTTTGATGTCCCGGTCGGCTGTCCCGGTGCCGCAACCATGGAGCTGCTTGAGTAGGGAATATATGATGCTGTGGACAGTTCCCTGTTCCAGAGCTGGGCTACCTTGGAGGAGTGGTGCGGTGTATGGCAGAAGACACAGATCTCCGTTTCCGTCGTCGCCAGGGCCTGTCCGCCGCCGGTTACAGACAGGTCGTGTTTTGATCCTACAATGGAACTCAGTGCGGAGGCGTCATGGTTATACAGAAGAAATACGCTCGCCAGGATCAGGGCCGCGATGAAATACGTTTTGCTATTGATCTTCATTTTTTTTCCTGCCGGTCATCAGATCATTGGTCTGTTTTCAGATATTGAAATATCTGGATACGTGTATTAAAGGTGTCGGCAACGTAAATGGTATCATTTTCGTCAATATGGATTCCTGATGGCAGCCAGAACCTGCCGTATCCGTATCCGGACATGCCGAAATCCATCAAAAGCCTGCCTTTTTCATTAAAAATCTGCACCGAGTCATGCATGGCGTCAACAACATATATGTTGCCGTCGCTGTCCGTCGCAACACCACGGGGTTTTGAAAAAAAACCGGGAGTGTCGCCCGCCCGCCCGAATTTGCGCCTGAATTCTCCGGCCGGGGTAAAGATCTGCACCCTGAAATTCATGGTGTCGGTGACCAGGATGGTGCCGTCCCGGGTAACAGAAATATTTGTCGGAAAGTTAAACTCGCCGTCATCAGATCCATTTACACCGAAGTGTCCCTTGAGCGTATTTGTGCCCAGGTCATATCTGTACACGGCATTTTGTTTTGTGTCCACCACAAGGAGTTCATCGGTAACAGGGTTGACTGCAACCCCGGTGGGACGTTCCAGTTCACCTGTACCTAATGCACCTGCCGGGGTTTTGCCTTCATCCGTAAATATCCTGACCGTCCCTGCCGCAGAGTCTGTTACATATATTGTATCCCTGGTGCGGTCAATTGCCAGGTCAATGGGCGACAGGAAAGGGCTGTCATCTGTTTCAAAGGTATGGTACTCGCGCTTTGCCCCGTCAAAGACATGCACGGTACGCAGGAAGGTGTCCACAACATACAAGCGGCCGGCCGGATCGGTTTCAACCCCGTAGGGTGCCACAATGAACTGATCGGGTTCACCCATAACAAAATTCCAGACCTTTTCAAACACTGACGGCGCAATGCCGATATCAGCTGGGCTGGAGACAGTGTTGACAAACCTGATGCGCTGAATTTCATTGCCGCCCGGCCAGGTAATAACTGGGAGTTCAGCGCGTCTTGTCGTATCAGATCCGGCGCATGAAACAAGCATCACTACTGAAAGGAAAGCAGCAATTTTTTTCAGCATCACCATTTGAGCCGTATAATATCTAAGCGGAACAGGCTTCTTTCCCTCTTTGAATCGTTTTCAAGCCGGTTGTTCTCCTGGTTGAGATACTGGTAGTAGAGCCGCGCCTGCCAGATGCGATACCGGAAATTGAGGCCGCTGCGGAGTCCGGAGTTGATGGAGTCCGATTCTCCGGCATCGTTTACCTGGTACCATCCTGAAAAATTAAAACTGCACCAGCGCACCAGGCGCCAGTTAAATGTCGCGCTGACTCCGTAATAGTCTTTGGAGTCGGGGTTTGTTTCATAGCTTGTGGTGCCGACGGTTCCGGTGACGGAGAAATTGCTCCTTCTGAACGGGGAAAAATGTATATCCTGCTGGAAATACATGGTTTCCGTGGCATTTCCCCTGCCCGTGTCACGGTCCTCGTAGCGCACCCTGCTGCGGGACCATTTGTAATCCAGCCGTATTTCAGCAGTATGAATTTTCGTGTCTCTCAACGTATCCGGGGGGGGGCCTGAGAGTATGTCCTGTTTTGCCTGGGCATACCTGTAAAACATGTTCAGGCTTTTGAACAGGTTAAAGCGGATACCGTATCTCTGCCTGAAGATGCTGTCATCAAAGGTGGTGTCTTCAGTGTACTGGTAGCGGACAACAAGGGATTCATTATCGTTGATATCACCGAAGGGGAGAGGGCGTATCAGGACCTCGTTGCCGATCTGTTCAACTTCATAATCCACATTAACGGTGTAGACACGGGACAGGTCCCTGCTGGATACGACTATGGTGTTTATATCGATATCTTCCCGGACGAGCCTGACGTCGGAACCGTACTCCAGGGTGATAAGCTCGTTGCCGATAATGTCCTGGCGGCCGCTGCCGCTTGAGTTTCTATGGGTAATCTTGTAGTCCCAGCCCGGCAGCAGGGAAAAGTTGCCCCAGGGGATATCGCGGGTATATCTGAATTCAAGAAAAGGATTGAAGTCAACGGATTCGGATGACGCGCTGTCCCTGTAGTCGGAGCGTGCGCCGGCAAAGGTAAACAGGTTGTCGTACAGGGTGTGGTTCAGGGATGCCTCCACACCGATCAGATCATTGTCGCTCCTGTTGTCACTCATGCTCTTGGTATAATTGAATATATACCTGCTTCTGAACCTGGGGCGGTGATACAGGCTGAGGGCTTCGCTCAGCCGAATGGATTCAAAGGTGGTGTCATTAATGTCCTGGTTCAGGTAGGCAAGGGTGGAGTTGAGATTGGACCTTCTCTGCTCAGTAAGATAATAGTAATGCGTCAGGAGCGTATCCAAGGTCTTGTTCCTGGTATTTTCAGTGTTGCTGTAATTGGTGCGCAGAAAATCCTGGTCATAATATTTTATATTTAACCGGGTATTGCTTTGCGTGGACCTCTGGAGGGAACTGAAGTCAACGCGGTGATACTCTGTCCTGCTCGGATAAAAGGCGTCGGTCCTGGTCCTGGAATACTGATAGCCGATGTTTGAATGCAGAATGCCCGGCACATTGTTCTGGATAACGTCAATAAAGTCAAGTTTCGCGTCCCCGCCGATAATTTCTTCTTTTGTCTCGCTGGCTCCGGTGAACGCTGTCCATTCCGGTACCTCGTTGCGGGCCGCGAAAAAACGCAGGGTATAGGGTTTGGTATCAAAAGCGGTTGTGGACAGGTTGAAATCAGGCGAAAAATTGTTTTTCCTGCGGGTATCATCATCACGAGATTCGTACACCTGGGTAAATTCCGGCTCAATGGAAAAGGTGTACTGCACCAGGTTCGGGTGATACATCCAGCCCCGGGTGGAAAATCCGACCCGTTCGGCAAATTTATGGTAGGTGGATTTTCTTTCATTTTCTCCGGAGGTGCGCTTCTCATCCTGAAACTCATACCGGAGACGGATACCTGTCCGAACAGGAGCCATGTAGAGAAATGTCTTGTGTATCGAGGCCCGGTACCGCCGCAGGTAACCGTACGTAAACCATGAGGTTGTCGGCATCGGCCGGGCAATGGGGACGATCTGCTTCCTGGCTGCCGTGCTTATATAGCCGGGACTCTGGGTGATCAGCAGGGGCGGCGTTGTATTTGCCGTGAGGGGAGGTCTGACCGAACCGGCAACCAGCGGCGGTATAAGGGAACTGGCAAAAAGCGGCGGCGTGGTCAGGGCATACATGGGCGGCGGACCTGAACTTGCCAGCAGGACTGGTACCCCTTTTTCCACCGCCTGAACCCCTGGCGCTGAAATAAAAAATATCGGCACCAGGACGATAATCGGTTTGATCAATGTGAGGCTTTTCTTCATCATATCGAAAACATTATCAGGCCCACAGCACACGGGCTGAAATAACAGTAATCCGAACCTGTCATATCTGACTTTACCTGCATAAAGTAACTGTTATGTTGTTGATATACAGTATAATTCTGTATTCTGAACCATTCTGTATTCTGAACCCGGAACCCGGGCCATGATGAAGGAAATACAGCCGGACGGCGTGACCTTTCGGTGAAATCTGTCCCCTCCCCGTCATACTCCGGCAGCATGAAACAGCGATTTTAATTCATCACTGACTCTGCACTCCCGGTCCCTCACCCCTCTCTTCCTACTTCAAACTTGACAACTTTACAAACTTCTTAATTCCTAATTCCTAATTCCTAATTAAATTACCTTGCCGGCATCATGACCGGCATCTTCATCTCCTTGTATTCATTGACCAGCAGCTGACTGTCGACACCCATGTGTACAGTGTGGCAGGTCCGGCAACTCGCGGTTAGTTCCGCCTCGTTCCCTGTCTTGTCAAGATGGCTTGCCCGGGTGAGTGTGTCCGGTGCGTGACAGGAAACGCACACCTCAGCTTCAGGCAGCCTGAGCTGGAAAGGATTGCTGCTCTGGTGAGGTGCATGGCATGCAAGGCATTTTCCCCGGGCAACCGGGTTGTGCAGCCACAGGTTTTCACGGATAGCCCGCCGCGGTGTCTTGTCAATATGGCATGAGGCGGTACAGAGTTTTTCCCTGGCAAGCAGGAGTTCAGGTGGCGGGGCCGACGGGTCGACCGCCAGCCCTTCCGGAGCGCCTGCGCTGAAATCAGATTGGGCCGGATCGACATTTTTATGACAGGATGAGCAGATGCGGGCCTCGAAGACCGGGTGGCTGTAGACCCTGGGGCCGTTGGAGGCATCTGCATCCTCTTCGTCAACTGCCTCAGGTTTATCGGTATAATATTCCTCATAGGGGGGCACGCCGGTAAACACGGTTGTCATTACCTGGTACCTGCTTTTCCTGTCACAGCCCGATACCAGGAGGAGCACAAACAGGAAAAGAAACATGCAGGACCACAGGGTCGAGTCGGTCCTGATATGAGAGGTCCTACTCATATTTGCCGAACCCGTATATATTGACCTGGTTGGGGCCCAGCAGGTTGGTCACCAGGATCAGGTACTGGACCTGGAACCTGGGGTCGACGAACTCGCGGAAGTATTCAGCATTATAGTTGTCGATAAAGATGCCCGCCGGCAGGTAGAGTTTTCCAGGCTCAATGCCTGCTCCTCCGAAAAACAGCATAAGCTGCCCCTCCTGGTTGAAAATCTGCACCATCTCAGAGGCTGCGTCAACCGCGTATATATACCCGTCTGCTGAGACCGCGTTGCCCTTTGGCCGGGCAAAGGAGCCGGGCACGTCACTGAGAAAGCCGAATATCCTCTCCTGCACCCCGTCAGGCCTGAATTTCTTGACCGCAAAGTGAAAGGCATCCGTAACATAAATATTGCCCTCGTTATCCACCGTCACATGGGTGGGGTTGAACAGGCCGGTGGCGCGGGGGCCGTGCTGGCTAATGGTGCCGGTCATCTTGCCGCTCAACCGGTTGAAGACAATGATCTGGTTTTTCTTGATGTCGCAGACATAGATGTTATCCTCAAAAACCGCCACATCAACGGGCTTGACAAGGTTCTCCTTGCTGCCGTACGTCTTCAGGTAGCGTCCGTTGGCGTCAAAGGCAATGACTTCACGCCGGTCCATGTCGGTTACATACAACCTGCCGTCCGGGGTAGCCCAGATGCCGCCCGGATTGGCAAACTGACTCTCCCGGGACTGGCGGTCGTCAATGGCGTAGAGTTCCTTGTTGACCAGGTCAATGACAAGGACCTTCCGGTACGTGCGGTCAAGGGTATAGATCCTGCCCGGCGAGGCAGCCACATCATAGGTCTTGTTAAGCCGCAGTTCTCCCTGGTCAGGGCCAAGCAGAAAGGACTCGAACGGGGTCATCTCCTTCAGATTGGAGGCGGATTTTATTGCGGCCAGAAACTGAATTTTCGGCTCAGACGGCGGGGCCGGAAAAAAGACGGTCGGAGCTGGCTGTATCTCGGTTTTGGCGCATCCGGTAAGGTTTGCCAGCAGAAGGCATGAGAAAAGTAGTAAGAGCAGTTTCATAGTATGGTGATAAAGGGCGTGCATCACTGGCAATGTTATGACTGGGGTTTGATCATACAAAAGAGAGGCAAGCTACAACTTTCTATTGCTGCTTGCCTCTCTTTACTTTTAACAGGTATGTAACGGTAACATACCCGGCGGTATTACTTGATGTGGCACCTCAGGCAGAGGGCGGATCCCACATTTGTCTGGACCAGGAAGTTGCTGAATCCCGCGTTATGGACATCATGGCAGGACGCGCATTCAACTTTGTTGTTCAACAGCAGGTTGGCAACGGAAGCTACCGGCTGCAGTTCACCGTCTGCCGTTACCAGGGCGGCATTATAGGTAAAGGAGACCGGATGGTCATTTGACAGGTCAGTACCAAGCAAAGCCGTGCCGGTCGTGATGGTGTTGGTTCCGGTGGACTGGTGATAGGAGTCAACCGCGACTGTTCCGTCATGACAGGACAGGCAGGCCTTGGCTACACCGTCGGGCAGGGCTGCCGTACCGGTGGGCATGTCGGTTGCATCAATGGTGCCGAAGGGGTCGCCGTACAGGGTAAAGTTGGAAACCGTGGTCTCATGATCCCACAGGGGAGCCTGCATGTCATTGGTGATACCGTTGCCGGTGGACCAGTAGGCGCCATGCGGGGTATGGCAGTAGGCGCAGGGCTCATTGCTTGCAGGTCCACCTGCGTATGATGACCCGGGAATCCAATGGGCGGTTCCGTTGATTGCGGCCATGGCGGTTCCGGCCATACCGACA
>JAJRVA010000186.1 GCA_024277485.1 Deltaproteobacteria bacterium
AATTCAGAACTATTGGAGATGCTTGTTATTGCAAATTCGATTCGCTAGCACCAAATTGAAGCACCTTAAGCAAATGCGGATGCAGGTATCAATGTCTCAAAACAACTTTGGGCAACAGCCCGTTTATTCTTGACACCGCTCCATTGTTATTCGGGTCTGACCGGGGCCAGCTCCTTATCTGATTCGCACCTCTGCTCAAAGCTCTTTGCTGCACGCCCCTGACCCGACTCATTTCTCATTTACATTTGTGGTACGCCTACTTCTCAATACCGACCCGTGCCTTCACACCGTCTCTGTAATAGTGTTTCACGGCCTTCATTTCCGTTACCAGGTCCGCCTTTGCCAGAATTTCCGGTGGCGCGTGCCGGCCGGTAATGACAAGTTCTGTTCCTTCCGCCCTGCTGTCGATCAGGTCGACAAGCTCCTCAACCGTAAAAAGATTGTAATACAGGGCAACATTGGCCTCGTCCAGGATGACCACTTTATATTCTCCTGATGCGAGAATACGTTTCATCCTGTGCAGCCCCTGCCGGGCGGCCTCGATATCCGAGGCGGCAGGGCCTCCGTTGATAAAACGACCCAGGCCGAACTGCTCAACGGTAATAAGATCATCAAGACGTTTCAAGGCATTGAGTTCGCTGTACCGCCCCCCTTTGATAAACTGCGCGATAAAAACCCTGTGCCCTGCGCCTGCGGCCCGTATTGCCAGCCCTAACGCGGCAGTTGTTTTCCCTTTTCCCTTCCCTGTATACACATGCACATATCCTTTCATGTCATTTTCCCCGGCAATGATCCGTTGTTCTGCAGGTTGTGTTCAACCCGAACACAAGTATGGGACAGGGCAAAAAAAAACCCGGACCGATTTCTGTCAATCGATACGGGGATTTCCCAGTTTTATCCACGCAACTTCATTTCGGCCTGCTCCAGTCCGCGAAACAGTATCGTTCTTTTTCAGGCTGGTCTTCTGACTCCCGGATCACTCTACTCATCGTGCCTTCCCATACCGCAGCAGCGATACAGTGGCGTTGTACGATTTTCGTCCCCGGTTACAGCGGCGGGCCCGTTCCCGATTCCCACGGGATTCCCAATTAAGCTTATTACAAGCACCTTGAAATATATTACCGTGAAATCCACCGGAGTCAACAGGTATGTTGCCCAGTGGAAGAAAATGGAAGAAAGCGTGCAGAGATGCGGGATAATGTCGGTAAAGCTGGTTATCTCCCCTGCAGGAGTCCGACAATCCTTTCTGTCTTGTAGACTTTTCCCTGGGCCACAACCATCCCCTCAATGGCCAGGGCCGGGCTCAGCAGGAGTCCGTATTTTTCTCGCATTTCATCGGAAAGGGTCCACTTCTTGACCACGTCGGCCTCTATCCCGGTGATTTTGGCCGCCTCCCTGGCATTGTTCAGGAGTTCCGTACATTTTTTGCACGGGGGCTCAAGGCCGATGACTTCAATCTGTATCATGGCGATTCTCCTGTTGCTGTTTTCCGGCAAACAAAAAAAACCTGCTCAGCTTCCGTCTTCGGCATCCACTGTTTCACGATGCAGATATGGAGGATCAGGATAAGCCGGACTGAAACACTGCAGATCGTCAACACGTGATGCAACGCCAAAATCCGCAGAAACCTTTCCCAGGGAAGCGCGTGTCAGAGATTCAAGGAGTTCAGGATCAAGCTGCACCCGCGCGTTGAGAATAATCGTTCCTTTCCCCACCTCACCCGGGTCCATTCCGCTTACAAGCGGCTCTGCACGGAGGCTGGTGAGGTTAATCCACATCGATTTTCCCTCACTGGTAAACACCGCCTTCAGGTGGCCGATCTCTCCTTTTTCCTTTTGAAAAGCCTCTCTCAGCGTCACCATCAGCGCGGTCATAAAATCATTGATTCGAATGGATTTTTCCGCCGTGATTCTGATGGCACCATTCAGCCAGCCCAGTGCTGCCTCTGCCCTGGCATACCGGTCATAATCAAGCTTCCCCAGGATAGTGTTTGCTCCGGGACGCCCGGAAAGAAGAGACTCCATCCAGGTATCAAGACCCCGCCCCTCTCTGGCAGCGGTTGCCATGATTTCCTTTGCCGGATATTTTTCCTTCAGGGCGGCAACTATCCTCTCCGTATCCTCCTCGGCAACAAGGTCAATTTTGTTGAGCACAACGATGTCTGCCTCCTCAAGCTGTTTGCCGAACAGGTAGGCCACCTCTTCGGGAAAATTACTCTCACGTTCACCCAACAGAAGTTCCCGCACCCGGTCCGGATCAACCATGGTGGTAAAGGGGGCAAAACGGAAGGCTTCATGGTAGTGAATCTTTATAGGGTTGGCCACTGCCGCGACAAAATCCGTGCAGCTGCCGACCGGCTCTCCCAGCAGGACGTCCGGCTTGTGAACCAGGATTTTTTCAATATTTTCAATGAGTTCGTCAAACTTGCAGCAGAAGCAGCCGGCCACAACCTCCTCTATGGGCACCCCGAGTTCACTTAAGAGTTCCCGCACGATCACGGTATCGGCCAGGTTATCGCTCTGGTCATTTGTGACAATACCGACCCGCTTTCCCTGCTCCAGCAGACGTTTGGCGATTGCGGCCAGGGCTGTGGTCTTGCCGGAACCCAGAAAACCCCCGACAAAAATCAGTTTCACCGGCCGATCAACCTGAATATTTTTTTTCGTGCGTATACCCATGACGTACCCTGTGCTGTAAAATTTGGAGTTGGTACGGAGTGAATATTTACTCTTTCTCCTTACCAGAAGAGCTAAAATCATGTAAATCATCCAAAAGATGATTTACTGATTTTTTTCCATTATCTATACTTATAGGCACTCCATACCGTAAAAACCAGACAAACAGGGACGAATGACCATCAACTGGCCTGAAAAGTTTGCCCGCAAGGGACATGAAATCTTTTTATCCGGGCTGCCCATCGCCCTGCACTGCCATCATTACAACATGAACCTGCAGAAAACCCTGGAGTCATCGCTGGGCAGTGAAGGGACCCGGCTTCTGTACGAGGCGGCGGAAGAGTCAAGTTATGCCGGTTTTACCTCTTTTCTGAGACACCATCGCAAAATCAACACGGTGAAGTCAAAACTTGAGCTTGCCTCCACCAGTTACCAGTACTGCGGGCTCGGAATTATAAACTTCACCCAGATAGAACCGGAAGGCGGCAGAATCGTCAGTCCCCACAGCCACCATGTTACCGGCTGGTTGGCCAAGTTCGGCAGCAGGGAAACCCCGGGCTGTTTCTTTGCCAGGGGCTGGATTGCCGGTGCCCTTGCGGTCATTTTCGACAGGCATCTCGGGTATTACAGGGTCGAAGAACGTGAGTGCAAAATGATGCAGGCCCGGGAATGTGTTTTCGAGGTGACCAGGGCCTGAGACGCCGCTTGCCGGTAACTGACCAGGGGGCACCACATCGGAGGTAATGAAAACATGTCCTCGCCCACCCTGTGACTGGATATGCTTAACATGAGACGATTCCATGGCAATCGATACTGACAGGATAGTTCATGCCGTCATGCACGGCAGCAGGATACGGGAAGAAAAAGGTATTATCCCCCTGTTCGGGGTCTACCTGTCCATGATACCCGTTCAGTACTACAACAGGGTCTCCTTTGGTTTTGAAAAAAAACTGGCTGACAGCGGAGAGGCGGAAAAACTCCTGGTAACCGCCGGACAGGAGTGCGGCTATGCTACTTTCCAGGGTATCCGCAGCTCCAGGGAGTGGGACGAGGTCGTCCGGCCGATGATAGAGTGCCGGGAGGACCAGATCGACTGCTTTATTTCCATTGCAATAGCCTTCGGCTGGGGCGACCTGACAGTACTGGAACTGGTCCCGGACAGGAAACTGGTCATCCGGGCCAGTGACTCCTATGAGGCCAAAGGGTACCTGGATGCCTACGGCAGGGCGGATACCGGAAAATGCTATATGCTCAGGGGCGTTGCCGCCGCATTCATGGACCTGGTGTATGGCGGGGACTACCCGGACGGCTGCTTTCAATACACGGCTGAAGAGACCTGCTGCCAGGCCAGGGGAGACGAACACTGTGAGTTTGTTGCACGAAAAACGGCCCGTTAATCCACTTCTGCGGGAAGGGCAGCCGTGCTGGCAGTTTTTCAACTGCTTCAAGGTTCTCTGTGATGCCCATGGCAATATGGATATTGACTGCTGGCTGATTCCCCAGACCCACTGCTGCAACTATATCTTTGACGACTATTTTGAAAAAATCTCTGTCTGCCTGTCCTGTGAATATTTCAAACAAAAGGGAAACCGGCACCCGGAAGGGTATACCTTCTTCATTGCCGAGCAACTGCGGAGTTTCAACAAAAAGGCCTTTGAGGAGCAGTTCCGGAAAGAGGAGAGTTTTGTCGAAATCCTGAACAGGATCCCTGATGGTCTTTTCACCTTTGACAGGGACTGGCGCATCAACTATTTCAACCCGGCTGCTGAGCAGATAACCGGCTACTATGCCGAAGATGCCGTGGGCATGTACTGTGACGATGTCTTCAAAATCACGGGCACCGGTTCCGGCAATGCACTCAGGCAGGCGATAAACGAAGGGGTGGATGTTCATAACCGGGAGTATGAAATTACTGATATCAACGGCAGAACCATACCGGTCATCTGCTCAACCTCCGCTTTCAGAAATGAACACGGCGAGGTCATGGGCGGACTTGAGATATTCAAGGATATTACAGAGTTAAAAGCTCTGCAGGAAGAGATCGTCAAGAGGGAAAAAAAATACAGGCGGATATTTGAAGGCAGTCACGACATGATCTATACCTCCACTCTCGATGGGGACCTGCTGGATGTCAACCAGGCCGGGGTGGAGATGATGGGATACCCGGGCAAGGATGAACTGCTGAAAATCGGCCGGGCTATCCGGCTCTACAAGAATATCCGGGACCGGCAGAGGTTTATCGACCTGATGAACCGGGACGGCTATGTGAAGGACTTTGAAGTCGAGTTCGTCAGGTATGACGGTTCTCCGATCCATGCCCTCCTTTCCAGCAGGCGCTATGAAAATCCGGAAACAGGCGCTGTGGAATATGAAGGAATCATCAAGGACATCACCCGGCGCAAGCAGGCAGAGGAAATCATCAAGCTGCGCAACAGGGAACTGTCCATCCTGAACAGTATCGCCGTGGTACTCAATTTTACCATGGACCTGGACCATATTCTGAACGTGACCCTGAAAAGGGTCCGCAAGATCCTTTCCGTAAAAAAAGGCGGCATTTTTCTGTTTGACGATGAAGACAACACGCCGACCATGAGGGCCGGATTCGGCCTGCCCGAGGCAACCCCGGAGGACCCGGCCCGGATACGGTTCAAGGACACCATGCTGATGGAATACCTGGTTCATAAAAAAACAGAACTTGAACCGGAGGCATCCTTTCCATCCTTTCAGGTCCATTATTCCGCAGGCGGTGAACCAGGCCTCTGGCTTACCTGTTATCTTATTACCTCAAAAAGAAAAACCGTCGGCTTTTTCGGGGTTGAGGCCCGCAAATCGAAAATTTTAAGCTTTCAGGAACTCCACCTGTTGGGCTCTCTCGGTAACCTGCTGGGCAATGCCATCGAAAACGCCAAGCTGATGGAAACGATCCGGCAGCACCGGCATGAGCTGCGGCGGCTCACGGAAAAACTGTTCCAGACCCAGGAAGAAGAACGGCGCCGTATTGCGCGGGAACTGCACGATGAGGCGGGCCAGTCCCTGACCGCTGTCAAGCTGGGCCTGGACAGGCTGGAGCAGAAGGTTCCGGCGGAGAACATCGCCCTGCAGAAAGACCTGAAAGAAATCAGAAAAATGCTGGTTCGCACATCATCCGAGATCAGGCGTCTCTCCTACAGGCTGCACCCGACCCTGTTAAGCGATCTCGGCCTGGAACCCGCCCTGAAACTCTATTTCAATGAAATCCGGGATCACTCCAACCTGGAAATACACTTCCAGATGATCGGATTCGACGGAAGACTGGACAGGGACATGGAAACAGCGCTCTACCGGTTCGCCCAGGAGGCAATGACCAACACCCTGAAGCATTCCGGGGCCGAGACCTTTCGCTGCAAGATTATCAGAAGCTTTCCCAACCTTATCTTTACCGCCGAGGACGACGGGACCGGCTTTGACGGCAGGATAGAGAACCATGACAAGAGGAGCCTGGGACTCATCGGCATGCGGGAGAGGACCCTCCTGCTTGGCGGTACTTTTCAGCTCAGGGGAAGGCCCGGCAAGGGGGCCGGAATACGCATTGAAATCCCGCTGACCGGAGAGACAGGGAAATGACAAAACTGGTAAGGATACTTCTTGCAGACGACCATACCATTGTCAGGCAGGGACTGGCGCGGTTACTGGAAGAGCAGCCCGGCCTGAAAATAGTCGGCGAGGCAACCAACGGCCAGGCCGTCATAGACAAGGCGCTTGAACTGGTGCCGGACATCATCATCATGGACATTGCCATGCCTCTTTTAAACGGCATCGAGGCGGCCAAGAGAGTGCGCAAACTTCTGCCCGGCTGCAGGATCCTTATCCTGTCCATGTACTCGCACGAACACTATATTCACCAGCTCATGGAAACAGGCATTTCAGGGTACCTGCTCAAGGATTCCAGCGGCCAGGACATCATAAAGGCCATCAGGGCAGCCATGAACAATGAGACGTTTCTGAGCCCGTCGATCTCCAGGAAAGTGGAAGAGTCCCTGATGTTTCCGCAAAAGAAACACTCGCGGGAAAAACGCTACGAAAGCCTGTCCAACCGTGAGCGCGAGGTGTTTCAGCTTATCGCGGAAGGATTCTCCACCAAGCAGATCACGGAAATGCTCTGTATCAGCATGAGTACGGTCAAATCCCACCGGGCAAAGATCATGGAGAAACTTGGCCTGACCTCACCGGTTTCGCTGGGCCGTTTTGCCATCAAACTGGGCCTGGTTGATCCTGATTTTTAGAATGATCCGGGAGGGAACCCGGCTCAGGATGTATGGCCGACCGCGGCCAGGTAGAGAACAGACTCCTCTTCACCATCCAGATCCAGCAGGTCGTTCATGGTGTCATCAAAAAAAGCGGCGACCGGGCAGGCTCCAAGGTCGAGGGACTCGGCCGCCAGGAGCAGGTTCTGGCAGATGTGGCCGACATCCATCATGATGTAGCGCAGACCGCGGTTGCCGTACTTGCTCATGTTACGGCGAAACACAGCCGACCAGATGAACACGGAAGCGCAGTCGGCGAGAAAACGCTGGCCCAGGGCCGCCTGGGCAATGAGCTGTCCCACGGGTGCTTCATAGAGTTTTTCCAGCACGAACTGCCGGATATTGAAATGATACAGGCCGGGCTGCAGGCCATCCACACTGTTGATGCCGAGATACGTCTCAATGGGATAGCGGGCTCCCGCGGAAGGGGCGGCCCTGAAGAAAGAATTCCCTGCCCGGGCAGTGATCCCCTGGGAAGCCCAGAGCAGGAGGGAAAGATCCTGCCGCGAGAGTTTTGTCGGGGAAAACTTGCGGCGCGACCTCCTCTCCTGCAGTATCTGCCAGAGGTCTCTGCTGCTTTTGCCCCTGGCGTGCGGCAGGGTTACCTGCTCTGCTCCGGGATACTCCTTGAAGGCAGGGCAGCTCTCAATGAGTGGGCGTGGCCGCCCGGTCCTGTCCGGAGAGAGATTGGTTTCCTGTACGTAACTGAACCAGGATAGTTTTTTCAGGTCAGGCATTACGTCTTCCTCATTGCCCATTGCTTTCTTTCATTATAGCTTGCATCAGGATCGGAGTAAAATGAAACATCCTCTTTTCGCCATCTCACGATCAGCAGTGCCCAACCCCGACAAGTCATCGTCTGCCCGGAAAACGACACGATGATTTTCCTGCATACCGCCTTGCCCAGGAGTAATAAAAGTATTGACAGCTCAAGTTGTTTCAGTCAAGGTAGGAGTACAGTTCCAACAGGGAACTCTCTGAAAAACTGGCGGACTGGCCCCTGCGGTGAGAAACAGCCCCGGGCCAGGAAGGAAGTATACTTGCACATCACTGTTGACTACCGGGAGAAGTCGTCCGGCATCATTGAACTGCTGTCGCAACATTGCAGCGTTAACGTCGCAGCCCTGCCGTATGGAGACTATCTCGTCAATGACCGGGTGACGCTGGAACGTAAAACCGCTCGGGACTTCCTGGTTTCCATCATCGACCTGAGACTCTTCAACCAGGTGGCCAACCTGAAAAAAAACTGTTCCCGTCCGTTTTTGCTCATCGAGGGAGATCCCTATGCAACCGACCTCGGCTTTGATCCTCGGGCCATACGTGGCGCCCTTCTCTCCATCCAGACCGGCTGGCAGGTACCGGTCGTCTTTTCCCATTCAACAGAGGACAGTGTTGACATTATGGTTACGGTCGGCTGCCAGGATGAGGTTGAAACAGAAGAAGTGGCCCTGCGTGGCGGCTATCGCCCGAAAAAACTGAAAACCAGGCAGCTGTATCTGCTCCAGGGCCTGCCCGATGTCGGACCGAAACTTGCCCGGAGACTGCTGCGCCATTTTCATTCAGCCGGCCGGGTAATGCATGCCACCAGGGATGAGTTGGCGGAAGTTGAAGGTATCGGCATGGTCAGGGCCGAAAAAATCAGGGAGGTGCTGGATTCATGACAGACAGTCCGGCAAAAGATATCTTCGCGACCCTCCGCGATGTTTTTGAGTTTGACCGGTTTCTGCCGGGCCAGGAGGAGATCGTTAAAAAAATTATCTCCGGCAGATCATGCCTGGCTGTCTTTCCCACCGGCCAGGGCAAGAGTCTCTGCTACCAGCTCAGCAGCCTGCATCTGCCGGGACTGACCCTGGTGGTCTCCCCCCTGGTGGCCCTGATGAAAGACCAGGTGGACTTTTTGACAGGCAGGTCAATGAAGGCTGCCAGGCTTGATTCAACCCTCAATCGGGAAGAGTTTGCCCGGATCCGGGACGCTCTCAGCCGAAATGAGCTGAAGCTGCTCTATGTGGCGCCGGAACGTTTTGCCAATGAACGTTTTCTCACCAGTTTACAGCGAATGCAGATATCCATGATGGTGGTGGATGAGGTCCACTGCATCTCGGAGTGGGGCCACAATTTCCGCCCCGACTACCTGAAGCTTGCCGCCATCATCAGGGGCCTCCGTATTCCCCAGGTCCTGGGCCTGACCGCCACCGCCACCCCGAAGGTTGCCGAAGACATCCGGGCGGCCTTTGATATTGCCCCGGAAGATTTTGTTCTCACCGGCTTTTACCGGCCCAACCTGACCCTTCGATTTTCCCCGTCCTCCGACCCCATGGCCGTTCTGCTGGACCGTCTCGCTGCCCGCCCCGCGGGACCGACCATTGTTTACGTCACCCTGCAGGCCACGGCTGAAAAGGTGGCTGAATCGCTTCGCAATGGCGGCTACGCGGCCCGGGCCTATCACGCCGGGATGAAGGACGAGGACCGGCACGCTGTCCAGGACTGGTTCATGGCTTCATCCGCGGCAGTCGTGGTGGCGACCATTGCCTTCGGCATGGGGATCGACAAGGCCGATATACGGTATGTCTATCATTACAACCTGGCCAAGAGCCTGGAAAACTATGCCCAGGAAATCGGCCGGGCCGGGCGGGACGGCAAAACCGCGGTCTGCGAGACCCTGGGTGGCAGCCAGGACCTTACGGTGCTGGAAAATTTCGTCTATGGAGATACCCCGGAACCGGCGGCAATCAGGCAGATAGTTACGGACATCTCCCGTGAGGAGGACAGCTTCAGTCTCTCCATCTACGAGATGTCCCACACCCACGATATCCGCAGCCTGGTTGTCTCCACCCTGCTCACCTACCTTGAGCTGGAAAACGTCATTGCATCCACCGGGCCGTTCTATACCAGTTATACATTTATTCCCCAGCGGTCATCCGCGGAAATCTTTGCCCCTTTTGACACGGAACGGGTGAATTTTCTGAAAAACGTCTTCTCATGCGCCAGAAAAGGAAAAAAATGGTTCCGCCTGGATATTGACGAGGTGATCGCCAAAACACACGCTGACCGGAAACGAATCGTCGCTGCCCTGAATTATCTTGAGGACCAGGGGGACCTTGTTCTCAAGGTCGCCGGGGCCAGGCACGGGTACCGGGTTCTGCGCCGCCTGTCCAGGCAGGAACTGGACAGGCTGGCTGAAAAACTGGCTGACCGTTTTACCCGCAGGGAAAAAAATGATATTGACCGCATTCACCAGGTCGTTTCGCTTATCAACCATCCCGGATGCCGGACAAATTTCCTGCTGGACTATTTTGGTGAACAGCGTGACAAAGACTGCGGTCACTGCGAGTTCTGCCTGGCGGAAACAAACGAAAAAAGTCGTGCCGAAGAAACAACCATCGACACTGCCCGGCCACTACCCCGCTGGGAGGAATGGGAAGAACGGATACAGCATGTTCTGGCGGAAAACCATGCCGCCCTGCAGAGCCCGCGCCAGCAGGCCAGGTTTTTCTGCGGTATCCGCTCACCGCAGAGCTCCAGGGCAGGACTGCAGCGCCATGCCGCCTTCGGCCTGCTGGCGGAGCTGCCCTTTGTTGACGTGTTGAAAAAGATGACGGATTATACTCCGCCACCGGGATGACTCGCATCTGGCATACGCATGCCTGCCTGCAATAAAGATTTGATTATCAGGAAAGGAGCCGTTATAAGTAGAAATTACTCTTAAAAAAACCTGGCGCAAGGAGGTGCAACATGCTGAAAAATTTCTTATTATTCATCCTGTCTCTTTCCCTGCTGTTTCTCGTCAACGCATTCTCCGTTGCCGCGGAACCGAACAGTGCGGCAGATAACGGCTGTGTTCAGCTCTTTGAAAGCAACTGTGCGGAATGCCATGGACTGGACAGGGGATGCGCGCGTCTCGGCCAGTCTCCGGAAAAATGGAAAAAGTTGTTCAAATTTATGGAAAGCATGGGCGCTGATATTGACCAGCAAGCGCGCCTTATTGACTGCCTGAGCAAACCCGGGGACAGTACCAAGGCAACGTGCAGCAAAAACAAGTAGGTATGCCGGGCAGGGACGGGAGTTGAGAGCAAACTCCACAGTGCCTGAACAGACGTCCTCAACAGGATGGCCCTGAACTTTCCGCACTCTCACACGATCAGGGCCGCACCTTCGCACCTTCGGCAGGGAGGTCCCTGGAATTTGTACTCCTTCCGCCTCCTGGACGTTTCTCCACAATTCCACCCATACTCAACCGCCCGTGGAATCAGAACCGGATCACCTTTTGTACCGTTAGAGCAGCTTGTTGGCCTCCATGTGCAGGACAAGATCCAGCATGCGGTTGGAATAGCCCCACTCGTTGTCATACCAGGCCATCACCTTGACTGTTTTGCCGACCACCCGGGTGCAGAGGCCGTCCACGATGGAGGAATGGGGATCACCCTGGAAATCTATGGACACCAGCGGGTCCTCGGTATAGCGGAGGTAGCGGTTAGCCGCCTCGCTCAGGGCCTGGTTGACCTGGGGCACCGTGGTTTCCTGCTCCACCTCCATGACGGTATCGACAAGCGAAACATTCGGGGTCGGCACCCGGACCGCCAGCCCGTCAAATTTATTTTTCAGTTCCGGGATAACCAGGGCCACGGCAGCGGCGGCGCCG
Source organism: Deltaproteobacteria bacterium (assembly GCA_024277485.1). The sequence goes on from JAJRVA010000186.1 coordinate 11,598, forward strand.
GTTTTGGTCGGGATCATGGACATGGCCGCTGCCCGTGCCCGCCGCAGATCATTATGCGGATAATCAAGCAGCCGCTGGTCACCGGTATAGGCATGGATGGTTGTCATCAGGCCGCGTCTGATGCCGAAGTTGTTGAGAATAACCTGGGCAAAGGGGGCCAGGCAGTTGGTTGTGCATGAGGCATTGGACACCACGTGATGCCGGGTCGGGTCATATTCATCTTCGTTGACCCCCATGACAATGGTTTTCACATCTCCCCTGGCCGGCGCGGAAATAATAACCTTGGCTGCCCCGGCATCGATATGGGCCTGGGCTGAGTCCTCGTCCCGGAAAAAACCGGTGCATTCCAGCACATATTCCGCTCCTGTTTCCGCCCAGGGAATATCTTTCGGCTCCCTGTGCCCGGTCACGGGAATGTTTTTCCCTGCCACGACAAGAGCGTTGTCCTCTACCTGTACTTCGGCGCCATATATTCCCATGATGGAATCATACTTGAGCAGATGGGCCATGGTATTGATATCGGTCAGGTCATTGATTCCGACCACCTCGATATCCTTGAACACAGGGTCTTTGCTGATGGCCCTGAAGATATTTCTTCCAATTCGTCCAAATCCGTTTATGCCTATTTTTACTGCCATTTTTTCCCCCTTGAGTTCAACGATCAGCCGGTCAATGGTCCCGTTCCATCATACCGGCAGAGCACGCCATCCGGACCGCTTCCGCGTAAAGATCAAGATACCGGCGCATGACCTTTTTCCATGTATGCTGCTGCCGGATCTTCTGTACCGCCTGTTTCCTGATGCGCTGTATCGTCTCCGGCTCTGTCCTGAATATATTCAGGGCCTTGTGTACTGTTTCCGTCAGCGCATCAACATCATGTCCTGCGTAAGAAAAACCTGTCTGCCCGTCTATGACCTTGACCAGGCCGCCGACGCGGTGCACCACCGGTATGTTCCCGAAAAGCTGGGCAATATAGTCCGTCAGCCCGCAGGGCTCAAAGAGCGAGGGAATGAGGAAGAAATCACCGGCAGCATACACCTTCATGGCAAGCTCCTGGTCATAGCCGCGCAGAAAGCAGGCCCGGCCGTTGCATGCCGCATCTTCCACCATTTCCGTCAGGCGGGTCTCAAGCTCTGGTTCACCGCTGCCAAGCACAAGCAACTGAAACTCCCTGTCCTCCCGGAGCAGTTTTGCAAAGGTCGTAATCATCAGGTCCACACCTTTCTGATACGTGATCCGTCCGATAAAGGTGATGAGCGGCTGCTCCGGCTTCACGGCCAGGCGGCCTGACTGCGAGACCCTGGCCCGCCGCCTCCTGCTGCTCAAGGAACGGAGAAGCTTTTCCTTGCATATCTGTTTACCTTTCAACCTCCCTTTCCCCACGTCAAACGCCGCAGCCAGACCGGTTTTCTTCGGGCGGGAGGGATCAAAATCATCAGGGTTGATGCCGTTTGTGATGCCGGCAAGCGTAACCCCGCGCCTGACCAGCCCATGGCCTAACCACCCTGTCCTGCTGTCCTCAGGCGTCTCCTGCAGCTCACGGGCATACTCCTCGCTGACCGTATTGAAAAGCGCGTACCTGGACGCGGCAATGAAGGGATCAAATGCCCTGTCCAGGAGAGAAGACTGGATGATCCGGTCGGGCAGGCCGGTAACCGCCTGGGCAAAGTGCAGGTCTTCTACTTCCTGGTGGTAACCGATTCCCGCATTATGGATGGTTACCACGGTACCGGTGTGCCGGAAAAAATGACGATACCCTTCGATCTCCCTGAGCATGGCGGGAAGAACAGCGGCATGACCGTCCTGACAGTGGATAACATCGGGCTTTTCGCCGAGAACCATCATCAGGGCAAGGGCCGCCTTCTGCAGGAGAATATTCATGGCAAAGTAATCAAAATGCCCCGACCCCTGCCGCTGCCAGGACCGGAGGCTTTCCTCTTCGGCCGTGTAGGTATACACCGCTGACTTTTCCGCAAACCTTGCCGCCTCCACCAGGAAAATACGCACCCCTTTTCTGTCCCGGTGCCAGATCGACACGCTTTCCCGGCGATCTTCACCGGCATAGTCCATGCTAATATCAAGGTAATCATAACAGTAGTCCGATGCCGCTGGAATACTCTGCGGTGAAGGCAGCCTGAACGGACTGAAACCATGCGCCCGGGGCTTCATGAACCCGTACCTGGGCAGGACCACCATGACCCGGCAGCCGCCATGATCGGCAAGGGCCTCGGACAGCTGCCGACAGACGTCCTTGACCCCGCCGGCTCCGGCCAGGCCGTCATACTCCCGGGTGACCATCCATACGGTGCGGATCCGAGACTTATTCCTGGTTTTCCTGTTCATTTCTTACCAATATTTGTGACGTATTATCCAGGACAATCTGCCGCAGGAGATGATCGGCAAGGGTCAGCCGCACCATGGCCTCGCAGACCGGAACAATTCTCGGTATGGCCGAAATATCATGCCGTCCGCCGATCTTGATCGAAACAGGTTCATTGTGCACGTTCACGGTATTCTGTTCCCGGGCAATCGAGGGGATGGGCTTGACCGCCACCCGCATGACAATATGATCTCCACTGGATATCCCGGCCAGGATACCGCCGGCATTGTTGCCGATGAAACCCAGGGGAGTAAGCGGGTCATTGTTTTTCGAGCCGACCATCTCCGCGGCCTGGAAACCTGAACCTATCTCCACCCCCTTGACCGAGCCGATGGACATGAGGGCACGGGCCAGTTCCCCGTCCAGTTTATCAAAAACAGGCTCACCCAGGCCGGCCGGGCACACCGCCCGTATCTCGACAATACCGCCCAGCGTGTCTCCCTGGCGGCGTACCTCGTCTATGCGCCGCTCCATCTG
>JAJRVA010000013.1 GCA_024277485.1 Deltaproteobacteria bacterium
ATCCGGTTGACTGGTACCCGTGGGGCAAGGAGGCGTTTGCCAGGGCAGCCGCAGAGGACAGGCCCGTTTTCCTGTCCATCGGGTATTCCACCTGTCACTGGTGTCATGTGATGGAAAAAGAGTCCTTTGAAGATGCGCGTATCGCCGAACTGCTCAACACATGGTTTATCTGTATCAAGGTCGACCGTGAAGAACGCCCTGATATTGACCAGATGTATATGGCCGCAACTCAGGCCATGACCGGCAGCGGCGGCTGGCCAATGTCTGTTCTTCTTTTTCCGGACGGCAAACCCTTTTATGCGGGCACCTATTTCCCTCCGCAGGCCATGTACGGCCGGCCCGGTTTTGCCGATATACTGACGGGGATTTATGATGCCTGGAAGGGCAAACGGCCTGACTTGCACAATGCTGCGAAGGAGCTGGTCAGGGAACTGGAGCAAAGGGCACGGGTTTCCTTGCCGGAAAAACTTGACAGTACAATAATGGACCTTGCCTTTGCGGGTTTTGCGCAGGATTATAACCCGGAATACGGCGGATTCAGCCCTGCGCCGAAATTTCCCAGGCCGGTCCAGTTTACTTTTCTGTTCCGCTACTGGCACAGGACAGGCAGCGAACAGGCCAGGGACATGGCGCTGCAGACGTTGCAGTACATGCAGGAAGGTGGGATCATGGACCACGTTGGGGGTGGGTTTCACCGCTATGCCACTGATTCCAGGTGGCGGGTGCCGCACTTTGAAAAGATGCTCTACGACCAGGCCCAGTTGGCCGGTACATACCTTGACGCCTTCCTGATAACCGGGCAGCAACAGCATGCTGAGACGGCAGCCGGAATTTTTGCGTATGTCCTGCGGGACATGACATCTGATGCCGGGGCTTTCTACTCTGCCGAGGATGCGGACAGTGAGGACCCTTACAGTCCTGGAAGCAGAAGTGAAGGGGCCTTTTACCTGTGGAGTGAGAAGGAAATAAGGTCGGTCCTGGCAAAGGAGGACGTGGACCTGTTCATGTATTGCTTCGGTATCAAGAAAAACGGCAACGCACCGGAAGATCCGCAGGGTGAGTTCAGGGGGAAAAACATTCTCTACCTTGACCGCTCTTTGCAGGAAACGGCCGGGAAGTTCAAGAAGCCGGTGGAATACGTGCGCACAAGCCTGGAAAGGTCCCTGAAAGCGCTGCTGAAGGCGCGGTCCGGCAGAAAGAGGCCGCACCTGGATGACAAGGTGCTTGTGTCGTGGAACGGGCTGATGATCGGCGCCCTGGCCAGGGGATCACAAATTCTTGATGACAGGCGCCTGCTTGATGCGGCTGTGAGAGCGGCGCTGTTCATCAAAAACACCCTCTGTGACAAAAACACGAAAAACCTCAAACGGAGATACAGGGCAGGGGAGAGCGGCCTTGCCGGTCAGCTGGAGGATTATGCATTCCTGGTGAGGGGCTTGCTTGACCTGTACCAGGCGGTTCAGGATCCGGCATGGCTTGAGTGGGCCATTGCTCTAACTGAAAGGCAGGTTGAACTGTTCTGGGATGGAGCCGGGGGAGGTTTTTTCGACAGTATCGGGGATCCTGCCCTGCCTTTCAGGATAAAGGGTGATTACGACGGTGCAGAGCCGTCCGGCAATTCAGTGGCAGCCATGAACCTGCTGCTTCTCGGCACTGTTACCTCGAACACTGATTGGACGGCAAAGGCAAGGGCATGCCTGGAGATATTCGGTAGCCGGATAAACGCACAGCCGCAGATACTCCCCCTGATGCTGTGCGCCTGTGACCAGAGCAGGTCCAGTCCGCAGCAGGTCATCATATCCGGCCGGCCGGGCAGCGGTGATACCAGGGCCATGCTGGCCGCTGCCTTCAGGGTATTCGGACCGGGCAGGCTGGTACTGCTGGCCGATGGCGGCCCCAATGAAAAGTTCCTTGCAGGGTATATCCCCTTTATGCGTAATATGAAGATGCAGGAAGGCCGGGCCACAGCGCATGTGTGCCGGGATTGTACCTGCCGGAAACCAGTGACAGACCCTGTAGAGCTGCAATCATTGTTAAGCAGGGCGACAGCACTGTAGAGACCGGCAGGTTCCCACGGAGCTTTTACGGCCTATGCTTTTCATATCACGGCGCACCTGCGTACCGGTAAAGGCCAATAGGAAAAGAGGGGTTTATCTTCTGTAACCCCGGGTAGCACGCAAGTTTCGTGTTCCCGCGCCTCCTTTTAACTGTTTCAAACTCCGTTTTTCAGCATTACACGTGCTCTTCCCAACAATGAGAGACGTTTCAGAACAGTTCAACTGTGCTGATGACATGGAGTACCACAGGCAAGTCGCTAATGCTGCGTGCGTGGTCAGGGTGCGTACAATCATCATCAGCTTCCGAATCCATGCCAGCCCGGTCAGGTTTTTATCTCGCAGCCAAAAAAAAATATACAGGTGTACAAACAATACGCCGGCCGCGCATTTGAACAGTTTAGCTGAGCTGTATAAGTATCGGTTGGCGCTCAGTAGCGACTGTCGGGAGCAACGGAGGGGCGCTTGTGTGCAGGCGAACTCCCATGCTGTCCAGGTGCGCGATGGAGCTGTCTATGTAAGCAGTATAAAAATGTCTTGACATCCGGAG
>JAJRVA010000187.1 GCA_024277485.1 Deltaproteobacteria bacterium
ACCGGCACCAGAACCTGGCCAAACTGCACGATCCGGCTGAAGAGGATCCTCTGGAAGCGGAAGCGGCAAGGCACAACCTCAACTATATCCGCCTGGACGGGACCATAGGCAACATGGTCAACGGCGCAGGGCTGGCCATGGCCACCATGGACATCATCAAGCAGGCCGGGGCGGAACCGGCTAATTTTCTGGATGTCGGCGGCGGCGCCAGCAGTGAAATGATTGAAAATGGTTTTCGCATCATCCTGTCCGACCCGCGGGTCAAAGGGATCCTGATTAACATCTTCGGCGGTATCCTGCGCTGCGATACCCTGGCAACCGGCGTTGTTGAGGCTGCCCGCAAGATCGGGCTGCTGGTCCCGGTAGTGGTCCGGATGGAGGGAACCAATGTTGAGGAAGGGAGAGCTATTCTGGCCGAATCCGGCCTGGAGCTTATAGGTGCCGACAATCTGAGTGATGCAGCAACAAAAATCGCAGCAATCGCGGGGCAGGCATGAGCATTTTTATTGACCAGAACACCCGGATCGTTGTCCAGGGCATAACCGGACGTGAAGGGGGCTTTCACACTCGTCAGTGTCTTGACTACGGTTCCGCAATTGTGGCCGGGGTCACTCCGGGCAAAGAAGGACAGGTGGCCGAAGGAATACCGGTATTCAATACCGTCCGCAGGGCGGTAGAACAAACCGGGGCCAACACCTCACTTATCTTTGTTCCGCCCCCCTTTGCAGCAGACGCGATCCTGGAAGCAGCTGACAGCGGCATCAAACTCGCCGTCTGCATCACCGAGGGGATCCCCTTCCATGACATGCTGCGGGTCAACAGTTATCTCAAGGGGACCAGCTGCCGCCTGATCGGTCCCAACTGCCCGGGCATCATAGCCCCCGGCATCTGCAAGATCGGCATCATGCCGGGCCGTATCCACACCCCCGGTGCAATCGGCGTGGTGTCGCGCTCCGGCACCCTGACCTATGAGGTTGTGCACCAGTTGACCGAAGTCGGCCTGGGCCAGTCGACCTGTATAGGTATCGGCGGAGATCCGGTCATCGGCACCAGTTTTATAGACTGCCTGGACGCCTTCAACCAAGACGAACAGACCAGAGGCATTGTCATGGTCGGCGAGATAGGAGGCAATGCCGAAGAAAAGGCCGCCGCCTTTATTGCCGAACACCTGCACAAGCCGGTTGTCGGCTTTATCGCTGGCCTGACTGCACCACCCGGCAGACGCATGGGCCATGCCGGTGCCATTATCAGCGGCGGCAGCGGTACTGCAGCAGCAAAAATAAAAACAATGCGCGAAAACGGCGTCCATGTCTGCGAAGATCTCGGTTCGCTTGGCCGGGTCTGCAGTCAGGTATTCGCGTCAGTCACGGATTCAGGATTATGAAAGAAAAGTTCAGAGTACTGATCGGTAAACCAGGACTGGACGGACACGACCGGGGTGCCAAGTTTATAGCCCGCGCCCTGCGTGACGCCGGTTTCGAGGTCATCTACACCGGTATCCGCCGCAGTGCGGACGAAATTGCCGCGGCCGCCGTGCAGGAAGATGTCTGCGCTGTCGGCCTCTCCTCCATGTCGGGAGCCCATATTAAACTTTTTCCTGCTGTTCTTGAAGCGCTGAAACAGGCAGGCGGCGGCGACATCCCGGTACTCGGCGGCGGTATTATCCCGGACGAAGATCTTAAAACTCTCAAGGAGGCGGGGATCCAGGCCATCTTTACCCCTGGTACCCCAGTCGACACACTCATTGATGCCTTCCGGACTGCCTGCAGCAAGCATCACAGCCAACGCAGCTGATGGATATTTCCCAACTCCTGCAGCAACTGCACGAAGGCGACCCCCGCAGTATCGGCCGGGCCGTCTCCCTGGTGGAAGACCATGATCCTGCTGCCGCCCGGATACTTGCAGGGCTGGACCAGAACCGCGTAGAATCCTCACTTGTTCTTGGTATTACAGGCCCTCCAGGGGCCGGTAAATCGACCCTGACCGCTGCCCTGGTCAAACACCTTCGGGCCCGCAATCAACGGGTAGGTATTATCGGAGTTGACCCCTCCTCCCCAGTTTCCGGCGGTGCCCTGCTGGGTGACCGCATCCGGATGATGGACCATGCCCTGGATAAAGATGTTGTTGTCCGCTCCATGGCAACCCGGGGACGGCTCGGCGGCCTGTGCGCCTCTGCTGGAGCTGCGGTCCGCATCCTGGCCGCCGGCGGCTGCACAACCGTTATTATTGAGACCGTCGGCATCGGCCAGTCTGAAATGGATATTATCAAACTGGCGGACATGACAATCATGGTCCTGGCACCCGGCTTTGGTGATGATATCCAGGCCATGAAGGCCGGAATTCTCGAAGTTGCAGACCTGCTGGTGGTCAACAAAGCGGATTTGCCCGGTACTCCGAAGCTGCTGCTCGACCTTGGCCTGGTCTTTGGTAGTGCCGAAGAACGTGAACTGCGACTGCTTCAGACTGTTGCCAGCGAAGACAAAGGGCTGGACATTGTCCTGGAACGCGTAACCATGCTGGCAGAAAAACACCGCCACGACGGTACCATGGCAAGCAGACGTCGCCACTCGTTTGCCGTTGAAACACTGGACTGGGCTATGGAAATGCTGAGGCCCCGCCTGGAGGAAATGATTAAAGAAACGCAGGACAGCGTGGATCCCAGGCTGTCGGCGAGAGAAATACTGACAAAAATGGAACAGGGATACAGTCAATGAGTACCAGCAGACAACCCGAATATAAAAAGTGGGAAGAGGGAGAACTGGCCCGAAGCCTGGACAGGTTTCCAGAACGGAAAACAACCTTTACCCGGCACGGAGATGAGGAAGTCCCCAGGCTGGCCGTCCCGGAAGACATGGACGACAGCTATCTGGCAAACCTCGGCTTTCCGGGCCGCTATCCCTATACCAGGGGAGTGCAGCCCACCATGTACCGGGGCCGGTTATGGACCATGCGTCAGTATGCCGGTTTCTCCACCGCTGCCGAATCAAATAAACGGTACCGCTACCTGCTGGACCAGGGCCAGACCGGTCTGTCCGTTGCCTTTGACCTCCCCACCCAGATCGGCTACGATTCTGACGATCCCATGAGCCTGGGTGAGGTGGGCAAGGTCGGGGTGGCTATCGACACCCTGGCGGATATGGAAGTTCTTTTTGACCGGATCCCGCTGGATACAATATCCACCTCCATGACCATCAATTCACCGGCAATGGTCCTGCTGGCCATGTATGTTGCGGTGGCGGAAAAACAGGGGACCGGACCAGAGAAACTGCAGGGGACGATTCAGAACGATATCCTCAAAGAATACGTGGCCCGTGGGACCTATATCTTCCCGCTCCGTCCCAGCCTGAGCCTGATCACTGATATATTTCAATGGTGTACCCAAAACGCACCCACGTTCAATACTATCTCCATCTCCGGCTACCATATCCGGGAGGCAGGCTCCACCGCCGCCCAGGAGGTCGCCTTTACCCTTGC
>JAJRVA010000188.1 GCA_024277485.1 Deltaproteobacteria bacterium
CTCCATCTATTTGCAGGAAGTACTTCCTTTCAGGTTCCAGCATGAGTCCGTGCATCGTGTAATCGCTGTCTGCATACTTTAATTGAAGCATGTCCTCGTCTTTTGACATCAGGCTGAAACTCAGACCCTTTGAGTCGGCAGACAACTTGAGATCAAATGATTTCCCCTCAAACTTTGCAGGCAGCGCAAATGTGAAGTAGTCCTGATCATTACGATCATTGATCATTCCATGGATCGTTTTTCTGTAGTCGATGAGATTGGCTGACCATACATCATTGTTGGGTTCCGCCTCATATTCATCGATCTCCTTATTTCCGCTGCTGGAGATATGAACACCACTGTTGACCCCATCTGTGTCCGCAAGGAAATGCAGGTAATAACGCCCCTCGTCCAGTTCAAGATTTTTGATGGTAAATTTTCCCAGCCGGTTTGCTCCACTTTGCGCGATTTTGTTATGGTCCTCATCTTCAAGCACGACCTGAAGCTGGTGCCCTGTCGTCGTCATACCTTTAATGGTCCACAGTTTACTGCTCTCTTCTTTGTCAAGATCGAGCCGCAACCATGCTGATGCTTTCTCGGACCGAAATCGCTTAGTATCATTCAGATACACCTCGGGGGCTTTTTCCCTGGATACGGCATCCAGGGGGCGGGCCGCTTTTCCACTTCTGCTGAGAGTGATCTGGTAACTGCCGGTCGCTGGATCGGTCGCCGGTCCGGGGGTGTTGCTTTTTGCGGTTACCGCGACCAGGTAGTCCCCCTGGTCAAAAAAAAGATTTTCCAGGGTTACGGGCCTGTTGCCGGTCCTGGTGCCGAATGAAAAAAAATGTGTGTAATCCTCGACCTTTTTACCGTCTTTGGAAAACTGCACTTTCATGATATCTATACGGGTCGTTGCATCGGGAATCCCTGCAAGATTCATATTCCAGCTGTATTGACTGTCCGTATCACCAATACTCCACATGAAAGCATCCTGATCCCCCTCGCTGATCCTGCCTGCAAGTACTGCTTCACCGGAAACCGGTGTAGCCTCCGCCGGAGTATCATTGGGCTCTACTTCATAAAGAGTCGGAAAAAAAGCCCAGGCTGCCTGAACATACAGTACTGTCAGAAGTCATATTACCAGTACGTTTCTCATCACTCTCTCCCCCATGCTTCAAACGTAACTCTGTAGAGACCTGCCGGCCTTGCCAGCGTGGGTTAGAATAAGAGTAAAAACTTTCATCCCAGAGCCATCACCAGGGAAGGCATGCCTTGTATAATTATACCATAAAATACGTTGGATGTGGTACCCGTAAAGAGACAGTTTTGTCATTGCGATTGCAGACGAGAGGCGCCGGGAGGATGTACGAGACTGTGCCTGTGATGATTGCCTGGTGAACTTCATGTTTCCGGAGATCGCTGCAAGCAGGCTGGCCCCAATTACCCCGGATGGAACGGGAAAAATATCGGCGCAAGCAGGATCGTGATAACCCCGACCAGCAGTGAGAGCGGAACCCCTATCTTGACAAAATTGCCGAAGCTGTATTCGCCCGGACCATAGACCATCAGGTTGGTCTGGTAGCTGACCGGTGAGATGAAACTGCAGGAAGCGCCCACCATCACGGTGATGGCAAAGGGCATGAAACTTGTACCCAGGTTCTGCGCTATGGTCAGGGCAATGGGGAACATGAAGACGGCGGAGGCCACGTTGGTCACCATGGCATCCATGGCAATACACCCCAGGAAGACCACGGTCAGGGCCAGGTAGACATTATCTCCCCCCAGGGAACCCAGGAAATCGCCGATCAGCCCTGACAGGCCGCTGCTGGTGACAGCCGATTCCAGGCCCATGGCCGAGGCGATGACAACCAGGGTGGCAAAGTCGACCGACTTGCCCGCGCTTTTCATGTCCATGCAGCCGGTGATAAGCATGGCGCCGGCTGCAAGCAGGGCGGCATTCAGCATGGAGAACCATCCCATGGTAACCGTGATCACCATGGTCAGGGTGATCAGGGTGGCCAGCACGGCCTTGTCGGTTCGCTGGATACGGGCGCCGCGCAGTCGCTTGGTCATGTAAAATTCCGTTTCATTACGGTTGCGGTAGAAAAAGGCGTCCCGGACTTCAAGCAGGGCCACATCACCGACCTGGATAACCGCATTTTCAAGGGGATAGTCCATGGCCGCACCATCCCGGGCCATGCCCACCAGCCAGACTTCGAATTCACGGTCTTCCCGTTCAAGATCTCCGATCCGCTGGCCTAAAAAAGAGTTTTGCGCCGAAACAACCACTTCAACGAGATGATGGCGATGGCGTTCCGGTTTTAATTCCTTGCTGGCATAGAGCGGCATTAACCCGATGGTGGCCCAGAGGGTCTTGGCTCCGTCAATATCGGCGGAAAAGGCTAAGTAGTCATTTGGCCGCAGGATGGTTCCCCTGCCGAACTCCAGTTTGTTCTGCTGCCTGAGCAGGCATATGATGGAAAATCCCTCTGGAACAGCCAGTCCTGCCTGTTCAATGGTCTTGCCGGCCAGGGGGCCTTCCGGGTCGATTTTGAGTTCAATGCGGAACTGACGCCTTTCCTGCTGCTCAAGGATCCCGGTACCTTTGGGCGTGGTCGGGAGCAGCCGTTTGGAGAAGAGCATCAGAAATCCTAATCCGGCCACGGTTGCCGGAACCCCGATCCAGGCGAGGTCAAAGAGGCCGATTGATTCCATGTGCGGCTGTGCTCCACCTTTGCTCAACTGTTCTTCGACCATCCCGGCAATGACCAGGTTGGTGGCCGTGCCGATGAGCGTGCAGGTGCCGCCCAGGATGGATGCGTAGGAAAGCGGGATGTAGAGTTTCTTGGCATCAAGCCCGCACGAGCGCGAGAGATCACGGATAACCGGGATCATCATGGCCACCAGCGGGGTATTGTTAAGAAAGGCTGAGCCAAAGGCGATGCTGGGCAGAATCTTGAGCTGGGCCCATAAAACGGATTTTGGCCGCCCGATGAGTTTGTCGCTCAGGATGGAAATAGCGCCGGTGGAGTACATGCCGGCCGCGATCATGAACAGGGCGCCGATGGTCATAACCCCCGGGTTGTTAAAGCCTTTCAGTGATTCTTCCAGCGGGGCCAGTTTGAATGTGATGGTCAGGGTCAGGGCGCCTATAAATATCGCTGCCGGCGGCAGTTTGCTGAAAATCAGCAGGCCGAAGGTCAGGGACAGGATAGCGATAACAAGGTATATTTCATACATAGATTTTACCAGAAGCAGGATGAAAAAAACGGAAACCGGAGAACATGGGAGTCAATACCATATACCAGTAATTCAGCTTCATGTCCACCTGTTCGGTTGTTCCGCAAAGCCGCCGTTTAACGGATGCTGCTGGCTTCCTGGCTGCTTGTGTCTGCAATTGTTGTCGGATATGCACGAGTCCGGAGGAAAACCTTGACACGGGACCAATTCTGGAATATATCTTAAATAAGATTAATTATTAATGTCGAGGCGTAAGCAGTCATGAAGATTGCCGGGGATGCCATACAGGAAAAGCTTGCTTGTTTTGATCAGGCATGCCGTGACGCAGGTCTGAAAATGACCCATCAGCGTATGGAAATTTTTCGTGAACTGGCAGTTGCCACCGACCATCCTTCTGCTGAAACCCTGTACAAAAGGCTGCGCAGTAGACTGGCAACCCTGTCGCTTGACACGGTATACAGGACCTTAGCCACCTTTGAGAAACACAAGCTGATCTCAAGGGTGGAGACAGTGGAGAGCCAGGCCAGGTTTGAGGCGGAAATGCGGCAGCATCATCACGTCATCTGTTACAGGTGCGGTGAAATAACCGATTTTCAGTGGGACTCTTTTGATGCATCGCGGCTGCCCGGTGAAATTGCCGGCTGGGGAAGCATTGAAAACAAAAAAGCGACCCTGCATGGGGTCTGTGAAAAATGTACCCGTAAAGCGGCGTAACAGCCGGGATACACATATATTTTTTAGCGGCCATTCGGAATAATTACGAATTAGTAATTATCAGCTGGTTGGAAAGCCTGCCATCCGGGACCGGTAGCATACTGCGGAGCGGTCGTGCATGGCGTCAGGACACCATAAATTTTTATACGTCAACATTCTGAAAGGACAGGAGGACGCACATGACAGAACAAAGCACGTGCCCCGTAACGGGCAGATCAGCCAAACCCACTGCTGAAAGCGGCAGGTCGAACAAGGACTGGTGGCCGAACCGGCTGAACCTCAGGATTCTGCATCAGCACTCTGCCGGGAGCAATCCCATGGGCGAGGAGTTCAACTATGCCGAGGAGTTCAGGAAACTCGACCTGGAGGCCGTGAAAAGGGACCTCCATGCCCTGATGACCGACTCGCAGGACTGGTGGCCGGCCGACTACGGTCACTACGGCGGGCTTTTCATCCGCATGGCATGGCACAGCGCAGGCACCTACCGCATGGGCGACGGCCGGGGCGGGGCCGGGTCCGGCAACCAGCGCCTGGCGCCCCTCAACAGCTGGCCCGACAACGTGAATCTTGATAAGGCGCGCCGTCTGCTCTGGCCCATCAAGCAGAAATACGGCCGCAAAATATCCTGGGCTGATCTCATGATCCTTGCCGGCAACTGCGCCCTTGAATCCATGGGGCTCAGGACCTTCGGTTTCGCTGGGGGACGCGAGGACATCTGGGAACCGGAGGAGGACACCTACTGGGGCAGCGAGGATGAGTGGCTTGGCGACCATCGCTATTCCGAAGATCGCAAACTTGAAAATCCGCTTGCCGCCGTGCAGATGGGCCTGATCTATGTGAACCCGGAGGGGCCGGGCGGCGAACCCGATGCACTCGCTTCCGGCCAGGACGTCCGGGAGACCTTCGGCCGCATGGGCATGAACAACGAAGAGACCGTGGCCCTTATTGCCGGCGGCCACACATTCGGCAAATGCCACGGCGCGGGTGATGCCGCACATGTGGGGCCTGAACCTGAAGGTGCGCCCATCGAAGAGCAGGGGCTCGGCTGGAAGTCCGATTTCGGCAGTGGCAGGGGAGATGACACCATCAGCAGCGGCATCGAGGGGGCATGGACCCCGAACCCGACCACGTGGGATATGGGGTACTTCGAGATGCTGTTCGGCTATGACTGGAACCTGGTGAAGAGCCCTGCCGGCGCCTACCAGTGGGTCCCGGTCAGCCCGGATGAAAAGGATCTCGCGCCTGCGGCCCACGATCCGGCGAAACGGGTGACAACCATCATGACCACCGCGGACCTGTCGCTGCGGATGGACCCGGTGTACAAGCCGATCGCGCAGCGGTTTCACGAAAATCCCGAGGAGTTCGCGGACGCCTTTGCCCGGGCCTGGTTCAAGCTGACCCACCGGGACATGGGCCCGCGCTCGCGCTATCTCGGCCCGGATGTCCCGGCAGAGGAGCTGATCTGGCAGGACCCGGTGCCCGCGGTTGATCATGAGTTGATCGATGCGCAGGATATCGAAGACCTCAAGAGCAGTATCCTGGCCTCCGGTCTCTCCATTTCCCAGTTGGTTGCGACCGCCTGGGCCTCGGCCTCCACGTTTCGCGGCTCTGACAAGCGCGGCGGGGCAAACGGGGCCCGTATCCGTCTTGCGCCCCAGAAGGACTGGGAAGTCAACCAGCCTGAGCAGCTTGCGACCGTGCTGCAGACTCTCGAGAAAATCCAGCAGGAGTTCAACAGCGCCCAGTCAGGCGGTAAGAAGGTTTCCTTGGCCGACCTGATTGTCCTGGGCGGATGCGCTGCTGTCGAGCAGGCTGCGAAAGATGGTGGTTACGAGGTGACGATTCCGTTCACGCCGGGACGCACGGACGCCTCCCGGGAACAGACCAGCGTCAAGTCCTTTGCAGTTCTTGAACCGGTTGCGGACGGGTTTCGCAATTATCTCAAGGAGAAATTCGCCGTAACAGCCGAGGAACTGCTGATCGACAGGGCGCAACTGCTGACGCTGAGCGCCCCTGAAATGACGGTTCTCGTGGGCGGCATGCGTGTCCTGAACACCAATCACGGACAGTCCCGGCACGGTGTCTTCACCACGCGTCCGGAGACGCTCACCAATGATTTTTTCGTCAACCTGCTGGACATGAGCACGGCCTGGCAGGCCACCTCGGCGGATGAAGAGGTGTTCGAGGGGCGTGATCGCCAGACCGGCGAACTCAGGTGGACCGCTACCCGTGTTGACCTCATCTTTGGTTCAAATTCTCAGCTCCGGGCCCTGGCCGAAGTGTACGGGTGCGAGGACTCTCATGAGAAGTTCGTGCACGATTTTGTCGCAGCGTGGAACAAGGTAATGAACTGTGATCGATTCGATCTTGCCTGATCTTGGCCCGAACGCCTTGGAAAACTCCTGCGAGGTCGGAGAAAATAATCAGCCGGCAACCTGTTCCAGCGGCGTGCACACGTCGCTGGAATATTTTCTTGGTTTGCCAAGAATCGTTATGGTAAAATAACATAATAACGGCATGTTGCCATTCATTCGGAGAGGGGAGGGGAAACAGATGAGAAGGAGTATTCGCTGCACAGATTGTATCTGGTTGACAGTTAGCTTGCGTATATGCTATCATTAGCCATGCGGACAATAGTTCTGGACACCTGTGTTTTTGTTTCAGCGCTTCTCGGACCTTCCGGTGCAAGCCGGGCTGTAGTCAGAGCCTGTCTCGAAAAGAGGTGCCTGCCGCTTATGGGCAATGCACTGTTTTTGGAGTATGAGGATCTTATGGCGCGGGATCGGTTGTTTGCCCAATGTGCGCTGGATGCTGCGGAACGCAATGTCCTGCTGGATGCATTTTTAAGCACCTGCCAATGGACAACGGTCTATTACGGCTGGCGACCAAATTTGAAGGACGAGGCCGACAATCATCTGATCGAACTGGCCGTGGCCGGCGGGGCTGATTTTCTGGTCACCAAAAACAGTAAAGACTTTGAAAATCCGGAGCTCGCTTTTGGCGGCTTTCATATTGTTGATCCGATCACGTTCCTGAAGGAGATAGAGCCATGGCAACCCTGACTGTCAGACTCCCTGATGACAAGCACACCCGCCTCAAGAATCTCGCCCGGCAACGGGGTATCAGCCTGAACAGGTTGATGGACGAACTGGCCACCACGGCCCTTACCGAACATGACGCCTATCTGCGCTTCCAGGTTCGGGCTGCCCGCGGATCCACTGACCAGGGACTGCGTCTGCTCGACAAACTGGATCGCTGAATCAACTCTTCACCAAAATTATTCAAAAAAAGAAAAGAAAAGGGTCGAAAAGGGTGAAAACCGGGGACGCAATACCATTTTTTTGCACCACCAGAGTCGCCGGCACCACGCGAAAAAACAGTATCATTCCCGGAATTCGCGTCCGGAATGCAGGATTCGTTGTTCTTTGGAGTAAGTGACTGTCCAGAAATGTGGATTTTTGGTCGAGATCAGGTAGGCAACCATAGGGAGACTCGGAGGACGCAATTCTCTTTTCCGGCACATTGAAATGGTAACATGTCCCGGTTTCCCGGATTTTCCTTTACTCCTGCCGGTAGATCATCAGCCTTTTGACGGCAGCAGCATTTTTCGGGCCAGTCAGTTTTTCAACGAGAAGCAGGGCGACTTCAAGAGATGAGGCTGGACCGGCGCAGCTTATGATGTTGTCGTCTTCTTCCACCAGTTGGCCGGTGTACTGTGCACCACCTGCCTCAAGACGGGCAACATTGTCATGAAACCTGCTTCTATTATAGGTGGTCGCCTTTTTTCCATCCAGCAGGCCGGCATCGGCAACAGGTGAAACACCGACACACATGGTCGCAATAATTCCTGAACCCGCATGTATCTTCCTTGCCATGGCGTGAATCTCTTCGCTGTATGCCTCGTCGAAACCGCTGTCGTGAAATCCGCCCGGCAGGACAAAGGCATCAAATGCACCATAGTCGAGCTTTTTTGTTCGTATGTTGTGGTCAACCGCAACACTGGTACCGAATTTACCCGTTACCTGGTCGTGAAATCCGCAGGTGGTCAGGGAGACAGGGGTAAGGTTTTCCCGGACACGCGTCCAGCCGAGCACGTCAATTATGGTTACCGCTTCCAGGTCTTCAAATCCCCGGGACAGGAACATAAGAACTTTTTTCATAATAAGAACATTTCTCCAGCCGGCAGCCGTGTGGATGTTTGTCGACATATCGGCATACGGCTGCAGGGGTTGCCTGCAGGTCAATGTCGAGATTTTCCTGCAGAAATTGAACAGCCGCTTCAAGACCGGCCAGGACATAGGACTTGCAGCAGGAAGGTCCGGTCAGATCGGTAATAACCCGGCTCACCCGGCTCGTCAGCTCCATGGTCAGGCGCTGTTCCTCATCCCTGCCGCAACGAGAGCCGGTCAGTATGCTTGCACAGGCCCCCAGGGCCGGGGTAATGCCGCAGACACCGGTTAGTCCGCAATAACCGCCGTGGGCCTGTTTCCTGGTGCGGGAAAAAACTTCCCTGATGTCCTGGTCCGCGATATTTTTTGAGCCGTTGTTTTTGAGTGCCGCCATAAGCGCCCCTCCGGCTATGTAGGCATGCTGGCAGCCAAGCATGGGGAGTCCTGGAAAACTCATGGCCAGCTCGGCAATGTGTATTGGATCGCACTCCCTGCTGGTCATGATCACCTCTTCAATGACCAGCAGGGCATCGTGGTTATGACAGGTATTGCAGATAAAATGACCGGCAGGGCAGGTGATATGACCGCTTTTCCTGCGGCCGCAATAACTGCAGACCACGTCCCGGGTCGTGCCATGATATTCAAGGGTTTCTCCGCAGACCATGCAGTTCTCGGTCTGTCGACCTGGATCTGCAGCATCAACAGGCTGTTTGGCAGGCAGACCTGGTTTACCCTTGAAAAATTTTTCCCAGAGCCCGGTTCCTTTTTTCCGGCGACCGCCGGCATCATCAGATGGTCAACAGCCGGATTGTGTTTCGGTTTTTTCCTGGTCTATCATTTTTATTACTCCCGCAGTCAGGTTGTGAAAAAAGTATATATGATCATCCCGATGCTCATTACCGCTGTGGTGTGAAGAATTCGCCTGCTCCATGGACTGCTCTTTTTCCGGTTGGTGTAGGTCATGTAATAGGCAAACCCGAGAAGGATTATACTGGCTGCAAGAAATACCCAGCGGTACCTTGCAAACCACATGGACATGGTGAAGCTTCCCAGGCCGAAACTGGCCAGGATAACGGGGAGTTGTCAGCAGAAGGTATAGGCCAGGGCCGAGGTAACAGCCCCGCCGCCGGCAAGTTTTTCTCTCATTTTGGTTTCCTCAATGGTCTGAACGCCTTTGTCCTTATATGACAGGTAGGCTTTCTCCAATTCAGGCGCTTCCTTTTTGCATTTCTTTCACCAGTGAGAACCGATATTGATGAGCAGCGGAGTTCCCACAAGCTCTGTCCCAGTATAGGTTTTGCCGTCAAGGTCGGTAAAGGTGAAGTCCACTGCCCGGGCTAGCGCCGAAAAAACGGCTGAACATGTATATGCAGATCACCATAAAGACAATGCCGAA
>JAJRVA010000189.1 GCA_024277485.1 Deltaproteobacteria bacterium
CGTAAAAAAGCGACCCGCTTCGGATCTGATTTGCGGTTTGCTGCAGACATGGCAGACCTCCAGTAGCGTTGAAACGGAAAAAGGTTGATTTCATTGTACCCCTTTCGTCTGCTCAATGCACGATTTCGAACGGCATTTTCTGCGAAAAGGGGGTCAAGTTTTCCCTTGGGACTTCTTTTCTCAAACTTGAGTCAAAAGTAGACTCAAACGTGGGCGACACGTCGGAAAAATCTTTCCATTCGGGAAATATTTCTGCTATGTTATAATATTTGTGCAAAAACAAGGAATAACGGTATCGTATGAGTGGAGCAAAAAAGCTGGCCCTGCTGGCAATTCTTGAAGAGCTGAACAGGCAGGAAAGTCACAGGTTGTCATCCCTTGCTACGCTGAGCAGGACGGCTGTCCGCCGCCATCCGGAAGAAAGGCAGGGGCACCGGCAGGCTTTTGCCCAAGACGCGGACCGCATTCTCCACTCCCGGGCCTATACTCGCTATATTGACAAGACCCAGGTGTTTTCCCTGGTGGAGAATGATCACATAACCCACCGGGTGCTGCATGTGCAGATGGTGTCGCGTATTGCCCGGACAATTGGCCGGTTTTTAAGGTTGAACGAAGACCTGATCGAGGCCATCGCTCTGGGGCACGATATCGGCCATCCGCCTTTCGGGCACGAGGGAGAGAATATCCTGTCAAAACTGTGCCGGGAGAATGGGCTGGATTCGTTCCAGCATAATATCCAGAGCGTCCAGTTTCTTGACCGGTTTGAGAGGAAGGGGGCCGGTTGGAACCTGACCCTGCAGGTACTCGACGGGATTCTCTGCCATGACGGCGAGGTGCATAACCTGCGTCTTGCACCGAAGAGAGGAAAGACGTTTGACGATTTTGACAGGGAAATCGGTGTTAAAGCCAGGGTGTCCACGACCCCGCTTTTACCCATGACGCTTGAAGGATGCGTGGTACGGCTTTCCGACACCATTGCCTATATCGGCCGGGACATCGAGGATGCCATTGAGCTGGAACTGATCGGCAGGGATGAAATCCCGGAAGAGTGTGGTAAGCAGTTAGGGATAAGTAACGGCACCATCGTCTATACCCTGGTGACTGATCTTGTTGTCAATTCCAGCCATGTCCGCGAGGCTGACAGCAGCGTTGACAATGACATGGATTATATAGGATTCAGCCTTGAGGTGGCGGCAGCCATGCTGGAGCTGAAAAAATTCAACTATGAGCGAATTTATAAAAATCCGGCTTTCAAACCTGATTACGACAAGATTCATCTCTGTTATGTCCGGTTGTTTAACCATTACCTGGAACAGCTTGAGAAGGACAGCGAGGGCAGTGAAGTGGGACGGAATATACTGCATTCTATGAGCGAGGAATATCTGCACAGCCATTCACCTGCGGCTGTGGTCAGGGATTATATCGCCGGCATGACTGATGATTTTTTTCTGCGGCAGGCACGGGGTATCGGCTGCGACATACCGGAGCGGACATGTTTGCCAAACTGAAATTTTTTGTGCCGGGTGAGAGTACCCGGATGATTTTGATTGCAGCCTTTATAGGTGTGCTTGCCGGTGGGGCGATTATTGTTTTCCGTGAGGCAGTGGACCTGGTGCACATGGTCATTTTTGTGAAAGGGGGGGAACTCCTGCGCATTTACGAAGGTGGCTGGCGCATCCTGCTGCTGCCTCTTCTGCCCATGACCGGCGCCGTGCTCCTCGTTCCCCTGTCCCTGATGTTTCCGGGCAAGGTGAACGGATATGGTTTTACCCGGTTCCTGCGGCGGGTGAACCTTGAGAACGGGGTAATCCAGGGCCGCAATATTTTTATTAAAATCATTGCCACTGCCCTGACCATCGGTTCCGGCAACTCGGCCGGGGTGGAAGGGCCCATTGCCCAGCTCAGCGGCGCGCTTGGTTCCAAGGTAGGGCAGACCTTCAGGGTCTCCGGCAAACGAATGAAGGTCTATATCGCAGCCGGCTGCGCCGGCGGTATTGCCGGTATCTTCAACGCGCCCATTGCCGGCATTTTTTTCGCTGCCGAGATAGTCCTGCTCGGCAGCTACGAAATATCATCCTTTGCCGCCCTGGTCATAGCCTCGGCCATGGCAACGGTCATATCCCGCGCCTATTATGGAGAGATCCCGGCCTTCCCCATTCCCGACTACCACATGATCAACCCGTTTGTCGAGATTCCCCTCTACATCCTGATGGGTATTCTTATCGGCGGGCTGGCGGTTCTGCATATCAGGTTTTTTTATTTTGTCCGGGACCGGTTTCGCGTCCTGCCGCTGCATGAACAGCTCAAACCGATCATCGGTGCATTTCTGGTCGGCAGTATAGGTATCATTTTTCCCCAGGTCATGGGGGACGGGTATGAGTATATTGAAAAGGCCCTGGCCGGTGAAGCCCTGATCTGGATTATGCTGGCCCTGATTGTGTTGAAGTCGGTTGCCACCGCTATTACACTTGGTTCCGGTGGGGCCGGCGGAGTGTTTGCACCGTCTCTTTTTATCGGCGCCGTTGTCGGCGGGGCCTTTGGGGGCATCATGCACCTGCTGATGCCGGAGTATACGGCCAGCCCGGGCGCCTATGCCACGGTCGGCATCGGCGCCTTCTTGGCCGCATCCACCCATGCGCCCATGACCGCCATTTTTCTCCTGTTCGAGATGACCGGCAACTACCTGATCATCATCCCCATCATGATAACGTCGATTATCGGTTCCATCACCGCCAAGAAGTTTTACGAAGATTCTATCGATACGGTTGATTTTACCCGCGAGGGTATCAATATCCATGAGGGCAGGGAGGTTGCCATCATGAAGTCGATCAAGGTGGGTAAGGCGATCACCGAGGAAGTTGACTTTATCAGTGAAAATGCCAATATCAACCACCTGCTGGAGTTGTTTCGTTTCGCGCGGGACAGTTTCTATTTTCCGGTCGTCAATCACAAGGGGCTCATGGTCGGGGTGGTATCGATGCAGGACGTCAAGAACATCCTGCATGACGAGGAGCAGCGGGTCTGTTACCTGGTCGGCGCGATCTGCAGCCGGGATGTTATTACCCTGACCCCGGACGATAACTTGTATGATGCCATGCAGCTTTTTGACCTGAAAGGGATTGAGGAAATCCCGGTGGTGGAAAGTGTCGAGGAACCCTGGGTGCTTGGAATGCTCAGGCGCCGGGATGTGATTTCCGCCTACAACCATGAGGTGCTCAAGCGCGGCATCAGTGAAAAGGCCGAGACCTTCCGGGTTCTTTGCTCTACGTCTTAATATCCAGTAATAATAAATGGTTATTATGCTCGCGCGCCGGTAGATCTGGTTGAGTACCCCCCTAATTGTTCCACTGCCGATTTGAAATCAGCGCTGTGTATAATTTCCAGCACTCTCTGGATGGAGGAGATGTCGAGATATTTAACCGGTATGAGGATGTCATAGCGTTCCTCGGTTAGCGGGATAAAGTCCAACCGCAGGGCTTTTGCGGCACCGAGTATGCCCAGGCCGGTGTCTGCCTTGCCGGAAAGAACGGCAACAGCGACAGACATGTGGGTATATTCTTCATACCCGTATCCCCGGATTTTTTCACTGTTGAGATGGTTTTTCTCCAGTTCATAGTCTAACAGGACCCTGGTTCCGGACCCGGCCTGGCGGTTGACAAAGGTTACGTCCCGGCGCAGCAGGTCCCCGACTCCCTCGATTTTTTTCGGATTACCCGGCAGGACTATGAAGCCCTGTTGTCGATGGGCCAGGGTATAGAGGGCGGTTTCCCTGCCGGCAAGGTACTGCTGGATGGAGCTGATGTTGTAGTCTCCTGTTTCAGGGTCAAGCAGGTGGGTGCCGGCCATGTGGGTCATGTTCTCTCGAACGGCAAGGATTCCGCCAAGGGAACCGACATGGGTTGAGGCAAGGGGAAAGGCCGGAGTACTTTTTTTCAAAAAATCATGCAGAATGTCCAGGGTCAGGTCATGACTGCCGGTGCAGAGAATGGTGTTGCTGATCTGCTGCTTCGGCCTGAGCAGTTCAAGCTCGACCTCGCTCCCTTTTGCCTCCCCTTCCGAATGGGCGGGGATGCGGAAGATGGAGTTGGCCCTGGTTATCGTTGTTATGGCTCCGGCGCCCTTTTTCAGGGGCACGCTGACAAAACGGTCCCCAAGCCGTCCGGTTACCATGCGCCTGAACTCCTCCATCCCGCCCCGGGAGGGAATGTTTTTGGCAAGTACTGCCCGGATTGTTTCAGGCTCCCGGTGATCCAGGCCCTGCATCCGCTCAAGCAGAGGGACAACGAACTGCTCAAAGGATATGAGTGCCGAGACAGGATATCCCGGATTACCGACAACAGGTTTGCCTTCAATGACACCTAAAATGGTCGGTTTTCCCGGCATGATGGTAACCCCGTGCACCAGCACCTTCCCCAGCTCCTCGATGATCCGGCCCGTGTAATCAGCGCTGCCGGCTGAGGAACCGGCATTGATCACAACAATGTCGGCATCGGAGCGGACGGATTCCAGGAGCCGTTTTTTTATGATTGCGTACTCATCGTGAATGATGGCGCTGACAACGGGGTCTGCACACGCCCGTGCGGCAAGAGCTGCAAGCACGGCGGAATTGGATTCAATGGTCCGTCCCGGTGGCAGCGTATCATCCTGATCTTCTGGAAGAACAAGCTCCGTGCCGGTGGGATGAATAATTATTTTCGGTTTTTTCCGTACCCATACCTGCGGGCATCCCGCAGTCAGGAGGGCGCCGATGTCGGCAGGAGTGATACAGTGGTTGCTGGGAAAAAGCAGTTCCGTGGCCACGATATCTTCCCCGACCTTCCGGACATTCTGCCAGGGATAGATGGGCGCCCTGATAATTCCGGTCCGGCCATCATCGCTGAGAAGGATGTTTTCAATCATGATGACCGCGTCCTTGCCTTCCGGCAGGGGATGGCCGGTGTTCACGGCAACAGCCTGGGATGTGTCCAGATGCAGGGTAACCGGGGTGTCGTCGGATGCGCCGAAGGTGTCCTGTGCCGTCACGGCCACGCCGTCCATTGCCGAGGCATGAAAAGACGGGGCGGAAAAACGGGCCGTAACCGGCCTTGACGTTACACGCCGGTCTGCATTGCGGCTGTCAACCTGTTCTTCGCCTGTCCGGTAGACGTGAAACTCTGCCATGAAGAGTCGTCCGGCCTCTTCGAGAGACAGCATGTTCAGGTAGATTTTCCGTTTCATGGAAAAAGCATGACCTCCGCCTGTTCGCCCCTGTCAAGGCCCTCCACATCCCGGCCGATAACGAGCAGTCCGTCTGCCCTTATGAGAGGACTGAGAAGACCTGATTTGCCGTAGACCGGCCTGGCGGTGTTGGGTGTGTCGGCGCCGCCCATTGTCACGGCGACCCTGACATAGTCCTCCCTGCCGATGGTGGAGGGAATCTGTTCCGTGGTAATAACAGGGACAGTCCGCAGCCCCGGACCGGGAGCGTGACCGGCAAACCTGCGCAGCAGGGGGCGGACAAAGAGATAAAAGACAACAATGGCAGACCCCACATGACCGGGCAGCCCGAAAAGGGCGGTATTGCCTTTTTTAGCCAGGATGGTCGGTTTGCCCGGCTTGATGGAGACACCGTGGGCCAGCAGTTCAGCCTGTTCGATTTGTTCAAGGACACGGAGGGTGAAATCCCTGCGGCCCACTGAACTGCCGCCGGAAAGGAGCACCATGTCCGCCGGAATATCGAGGGCCCTGGTGCAGGCCTGGAACATGCTGTCAGGATCATCTTTCACAATGCCGAGCGGTACAGGCTGGCCGCCGCATTCTTCAATCAGGGCGTGCAGGGTGGTTGTGTTGATATCCCTGATCTTTCCGGGCGCAAGCGTTTCGCCGGGCTCAATGAGTTCATCCCCTGTGCTGATGATGGCTACCACGGGTTTTTTGAACACGGGTATCCTGGTCAGGCCTAAACCCGACAGCACCCCTAAATCCTGGGGCCGCAGCACCTGTCCCTGTGTCAGGACCGTTGCATCCTTTGCAAAGTCTTCACCGCTGCGGATGACATTTTCTCCAGGCGCGACCGGTCTGAAGATTTCAATGGTATCATCATCAAGCCTGTTGGTGTACTCCACCATGACGACTCCGTTGCCATGGATGGGCAGTTCACCGCCTGTCCAGATTGGCGCCGCATGACCGGGCTGCAGGGAAATTTCCCGCCCCGCCCCGCCCATGGGGATCTCCCCGGTCAGCCTGAGGAGCGCCGGTTCTGATTCACTGCATCCGAAAGTGTCCCTGGCCCGGACAGCGAACCCGTCCATGGTTGAACGGGCAAAAGAGGGCAGGTCCTCCGGCGCCTGAATGTCCCGGGCAAGGACCCTGCCCCGGCAGAGGGACACGGCCTCCTCTTCAGCACGCAGTGGGGAAAAATTTTCGAAAAGGCTGATAAAACCAGATGAGCTGACGAGCTGGAAGAATCCTTTCATTTCGTGCGGGACCGATTTGCCTCGTACAGCATCAATGGTATGTCTGTTCCTGAACACCAAGGACCTTGGCGCATATCTTCTGTCTGGTCTGTTCGTCAGGCTCCGGCTCTGTCCAGCTGATAAACTGCTCGGTCACCCGCATGAAACTGCCGTTGTCCTCCTTGCATTGATTACAGATTGATTTCGCCATATCACGGTACATGATAATCTCGCTGGCAGGTTCACCCTCCCTGTCCACGGCTGCCATTTTACGGCATCCGCAGTCAAGCCGAATAACGGCAACGCCTATCGCGTCCGGGCTGCCTTCGAGAATGCCTTCAACCATGGCCTGCTCACTTTTTTCAGGAGTTCGTGCATTTTTTTTGCTCATTTTTCATTCTCTTCAAGGGTACCTGGGTCCGTGAGCGTTCGAGAACGGTGAAGATACAGGTAGCGAGCCTGCGCGACCTTCGAGGCGGCAACAATGTTGATAGTGATGTGGCTTGCCCACATGACGATCCTGGTGTGATATCAACGAGTTGCCAACGCCGTAGATGTGCCGTTATCGGACGCCCCGCAGGGCGGCGTGGTGAATATGCCGCCCTGCGTTATATTTCATTTTTTATCTCTGTATTCAAATGGTTACATAGAAGTATATCACAAAGCCGTCACGAATTCAGGGGGTAATTATACTCAAGTGTGTTTAATCTATCCATTTCCAGGGGAAATGGCGAATATTTTATTTTCTTATTTGTTGGCTTGACAATTTTATCTGTATTTCCGACATGTTAGCTGATTTTTTTCGCCTGTATTGATCTGGCATCTTTTACCTTGACAAACACCCGCTGCTCCGATAAGAGAGAAGTCGACGCGGTTAGTCCACGTATTCTTTACATAAAGAACGTAACTTTCAGATGTCAAGTACGTATAATTGTTTAATTTTTTTCAGGAGGTTTGAGCCATGTGGGAAGTAGTAGTAGATAAAGATAAGTGTGCGGGCGATGAAGAATGTGTCAATGCTTGTCCTGCCCAGGTGTACGAGATGGTAGACGGCAAGGCTGACCCGGTTGAGCCTGATGAGTGCCTGGGATGCGAGACCTGTGTCGAGGTATGTCCCGAAGGCGCTATTACAGTTACTGAAGTCTGATTCGCTTCAGGCCCAGGCCTGGTATTGCAACAAGCCCATTCCCATTCGGGGATGGGCTTGTGTTGTTTTAACCCGCGGGTTAAAACCCCATTGCCGTGCATCTTGAAAAGCAGAGTTTGAACCGGTTCAAACCGGGTGTGAACAGGGCGGTGCATCTATTTGCCTCGCCCCTACTCTGGACCATTATCGGGTCCATGCTGATGGTCAGGGGGCTGGGGTGGGCCGGGTATGAGAAAGGCGGCTGGTATATAGCCATTGCCCTGGTAATCGGTACTGTTAAATCTTTTCTGGTTCTTGACAAAACAGCAAAACGGCTTGTTCAGCGAATTGTCAGGATGCGGGATGGAAGCTGTCTTGGGGCTGTCTATTCATGGAAGACCTGGCTGCTGGTCGCCCTGATGGCAGGGAGTGGCATCCTGCTCAGAACGTTTTTTGAGCCCGGCAGGATCATCGGTACGGTGTACATGGCGGTCGGTTGGGCGTTGATTTTATCCAGCCGGTATGGTTGGCTGGAGTGGGCGAGGTGGATACGCGGGAAAGACTGAGAGAACCTTGTGTCCGATTCATTGAACAGAGTTGAAATAAGCAGGTCAGCCCTGCGGCATAATTTCAGGGTCTGCCGGAAAAAAGCCGGTGGAGCTGATATCATGCCGATGGTCAAGGCCGACGGTTACGGGCATGGCATGATAGAATGCGCCTCGGTGTTTGCCGCCGAGGGCGCGGCCGCATTCGGGGTGGCCGAGGCCCTGGAGGGAGCAGCCCTTCGCGAGGCGGGATTTCATCAGCCTATATTTGTCCTGGTGGGAGTGCTCCCGGAAACTGTCAGGGATATTCTCCGCTATAACCTGACCCCGGCAATAGTAGACGGAGAAGTTCTGCCCGAGCTTTCGTGCCAGGCCGTGCTCAACGGAACGGATGTGGGGCTGCATATCAAGGTGGATGCCGGCATGGGCCGGCAGGGGTGCCTGCCGTCGGCTGTGCCGGAGCTTGTGCAGCAGGTGCAAGAGCTGCCGGGACTGTATCTTGCCGGTATGATGGCCCACCTTCCCATGGCGGATGATATCGATTCCCCGAATACCATGGAGGTCTTCAATTGTTTCAGGAAGACTGTCGATGGAGCAGGGAGGAAGATTCCGGATGAATGTATTCTGCACATAGCCAACTCGGGCGGTCTGCTTTTTTTTGATATGGCCGGGATGCATATGGTCCGGCCTGGAATCTCCCTGTACGGATGCTATCCTGACGGCAGACCCCATGGCGGCAAAGAGGGTGAAACCCTGCAGCCGGTCATGAAGTTCACAACCAGGATCATTCAGGTCAGGACCGTCCCGTCCGGTACCAGGATCGGCTATGGGCAGACCTTTACAACCGGCAGGCAGACAGAACTTGCCGTTCTGCCGGTGGGCTATGAGGATGGGTACCTCCGCAGCCTTTCCAACAGGGCGGAGGTCCTTGTCCATGGCCGGCGGGCGCCGGTTGTCGGCCGGGTTTCCATGAACCTGACCGTTGTTGATATAACCGATATCAGGGATAATATCAGGCAGGGGGACGAGGTCGTGCTTCTTGGCGGCCAGGGGAGCGAAAATATCAGCGCAGATGAGATCGCGTCGTGGATGGACACGATCAGCTACGAGGTTCTCTGCCTGTTCGGCAACCTGAACGATCGCTGCTATGTCGATTGATTTTTTGGTTTTCACAGATAAACATGAAGAGTCGCTTACAGTAGAGTAAGAATGATTAAATCCCAGCTTAAAAAACGTATAGATACCTGTTTCAAACGCGGCATTCAGGAAGGTTTGTGGACTGACGCTGCTGCGGAGAAATACACGGTAGAGGTCCCCAAGCATAAAAAGCAGGGTGATTTTTCCACCAACCTGGCCATGGTGGTCGGTGGCATGGAGAAACGAAATCCCCGTGACATCGCTGACCGGCTGGTCCTGATGCTGCAGGATGAAAAGGATTTCTTCAGCAGGATTGAAGTTGCCGGACCCGGCTTTGTCAATTTTTTCATCAGGGAAAGTGTCTGGGGCACGATACTGGGCCCGGTCTGCGAAGCGGACGAAAAATTCGGCCTGACCGATATCGGCAGGGGGGAAAAGGTCATGGTGGAGTTTGTCAGCGCCAACCCCACCGGACCTCTAAGCATAGGGCACGGCCGCAATGCTATCCTCGGTGATGCCGTAGCCCGTTTGCTTGAGTCGACCGGGTATACGGTGACCCGGGAGTATTACTTTAATGATGCCGGCCGCCAGATGCGTGTTCTGGGTGAATCGACCCGGGCCAGATATCTTGAACTCCTGGGCCGGGAGAGCGCGTTCCCGGAGGATGGGTACCAGGGAGACTATATTTACGACATTGCCCGGTCGATCCTGGATGAATCGGGCGACAGCCTGGCTGAGGCCGATTTCATACCGTTCAAGGAGCGTGCCCAGGCGGCAATCTTCGAGGATATCGACCACACACTCAGGAAAATAGGCATCAGCTTTGATACCTACTACAATGAACATACCCTGTATGAAAAGGGGTTGGTTGATGAAGTGGTCAAGGACCTCCGGGAAAAAGGGCTGGTCTATGAAAAAGACGGGGCGACCTGGTTCAAGACAACCGAACTCGGCCTGGACCAGGACCGGGTCATCATAAAAAGCACGGGTGAACCCACCTATCGCCTGCCTGACATAGCCTATCACCGGGAAAAGTTCCGCCGAGGTTTTGCGTGGATGATCAATGTCTTCGGGGCCGACCATATAGCCACGGTTCCGGACGTCCTGGCCGGCGTCAGGGCCCTGGGATATGATGACGGCAGGATCGATGTGATTCTGCACCAGTTCGTTACCCTGCTCCGCGACGGCAGACAGGTGAAGATGTCGACCCGCAAGGCCACGTTTATCACCGTGGATGAGCTTCTGGATGAAGTCGGCCCGGATGTGCTGCGGTTTTTCTTTCTCATGCGCAAACCCGACAGTCAGCTTGAATTTGACCTGGACCTGGCCACCCAGCAGAGCCAGGAAAACCCGGTCTACTATGTCCAGTACGCACATGCCAGGCTCTGTTCCATCGAGCGCCAGGCATTGGAGAAAAAAGTTGTTGACCGGCTGCCGGAGTCTGCTGCGCCTGCACGGCTGGTTGAACCGGAAGAAAGCCTGCTGCTGAAAACCATGGCTGAATATCCCGGCCTGGTGGCGGGAGCTGCCGGGGACCTCGCGCCGCACAGGATTATTTTTTACCTGATGGACCTGGCCGGCCGTTTTCACAGCTATTATAACAAGCATAAAGTCCTTTCAGATGATGCGGAGTTGACGGCAGCCCGCCTGTACCTGTGCAGGGCGGTAAAGATAGTTTTTCGCAATGGCCTGAATCTCGTAGGCTTGACAGCCCCTGAGAGCATGTAGGCCGGAAGTCGTCTGGCAATGGCACTAAAGAGAAGAAAACGAAAAACCGGCCGGACCTTTCGTTTCCAGCTTACACCCGGCGGTATTGCCGGAATAGCAGTAGTCTGCTTCTTCCTTTTCATGTGGATGTTTCTCTTTGGTATATGGGCGGGGCAGACAATACTCCTGCCGTCGGCGCCGCCTGAAAAGTCGAAGAAGAGTATCGGTTCCCCGGCCGGGAAAAAAAGGCCTCCGATCCAGACGTTGCTGCCGGGAGGAAAGAAAAAACAGGTGAGATAAGTTGACCGGATCACAACGGCTGATTACCCTTTTGATGATGCTATATGATACCTGGTACAGAGATAAGAGAGAAGATCCGGCCTGCCCGGATGGGTGATGTCAGGGAAATCCATTCCCTGCTCCAGGGGTATGCCGGCAAGGGACTGCTTTTAGGCCGCTCCATCAGCTCGTTGTATGATCAGCTCAGAGACTTTGTCGTCTTTGACGATAACGGTATTTTCGGGGTATGCGCGCTGCATATCTGCTGGGATGACCTGGCGGAGATCCGTTCCCTTGCCGTGTCTGAAGACAGGCAGGGTATCGGTATAGGCGAGGCGCTGGTAGGGGCCTGTCTTGCTGAAGCGACCCGTCTGGATATCAGCAGGGTCTTTACCCTGACGTACCAGGGCCCTTTTTTTCAGAAGCTGCAGTTTAAGGAAATCGATAAACGCGACCTGCCCCATAAGATATGGAGTGATTGTCTCCAGTGCCCGCAGTTCCCTGATTGTGATGAAGAGGCATATGTCTGGAAGGCAGGCGAAAAGGGATAAAAGTATATGATCCCGTCTCTACGAATGGATTGAAAGAAAACAATGATAGGAAAAGTACTGACAAAAGTTTTCGGCAGCAAAAACGACCGGATGCTGAAAGAGATGAACCAGGTCGTACGCCGGATTAATGATATTGAGCCGGAAATCGAAAAACTTGATGATGCCCGGCTGGCTGCCAAAACAGTCGAGTTCAGGGAGCGCCTTGCCAAGGGTGAGGAGCTTGATGACCTGCTGGTAGAAGCCTTTGCCGTGGTGCGCGAGGCAGCCCGCCGCGTCCTCGGGGAGCGGCATTATGATGTGCAGCTTATCGGTGGCATCACTCTGCACCGGGGCCTGATTGCCGAGATGAAAACCGGTGAGGGAAAAACCCTGACCTCGACCCTGCCGGTCTACCTGAACGCTCTCAGCGGCAAGGGCGTGCATGTGGTGACGGTCAACGATTACTTAGCCAGTCGTGACGTGGAGTGGATGGGAAAGGTCTATACGTTTTTGGGGCTGACAACCGGCAAGATCGTGCACGATATGGACGATGCCCAGCGGCGTGAGGCGTACGGTGCGGACGTGACCTACGGCACGAACAATGAGTTCGGCTTTGACTATCTCCGGGACAACATGAAGTTTGACATCAATGACTTCTGCCAGCGGGGATTCAACTACGCGATTGTCGACGAGGTGGATTCAATCCTCATCGACGAGGCCAGGACTCCTCTCATCATTTCCGGTCCCGCGGATATCTCGACGGACATGTACCTGAAGGTCAACAGGATAATGAAGCAGTTCAAGCGGGACGAACATTTTACCATTGATGAAAAGGCCAACCAGGTCATGCTCAACGATGACGGGGTGGCGCTGGGTGAAGAGCTGCTCCAGGTGGAAAATCTCTATGACCCCAGGAATATAGACAAGCTGCATCATATCAACCAGGCCCTCAAGGCGCACAATCTCTTCCAGAGGGACGTGGATTATATCGTCAAGGACGGCCAGGTGGTCATTGTTGACGAGTTCACGGGCAGGACCATGGAAGGACGCCGCTACAGCGACGGCCTGCACCAGGCCCTTGAGGCCAAGGAAGGGGTCAAGATTGAAAAGGAAAACCAGACCCTGGCCTCCATCACCTTTCAGAACTATTTCCGCATGTATGACAAGCTGGCTGGCATGACCGGTACGGCTGACACGGAAGCGGCCGAGTTCAGGAAAATTTACAACCTCGGTGTCGTGGTGATCCCCACCTGCACTGAGATGATCAGAAAAGATTATCCCGATGTCATCTACAAGAACCAGGCTGCCAAGGACCGGGCTATTATCCAGGAGATAAAAGAACTGAACAAGAAGGGGCAGCCCATTCTTGTCGGCACTATTTCCATCGATACATCGGAGAAGATCTCCAAGATGCTCAGGAAGGAAGGTATCAGGCACGATGTGCTCAATGCCAAGCACCATGAACGGGAGGCGGAAATCATTGCCGGGGCCGGTCAGCTTGGCCGGGTAACCATTGCCACCAATATGGCGGGCCGGGGAACGGACATCAAGCTGGGCGAGGGAGTGCGGGAGGTCGGAGGCCTGCATATTCTTGGCACCAGCAGGCATGAAAGCCGCCGCATAGACAACCAGTTGCGCGGTCGCTCCGGGCGGCAGGGAGACCCGGGCTCGTCGCGTTTTTTCCTGTCTCTCGAAGACGATCTCCTGCGCATTTTCGGTTCCGGCAGGATATCCGGTATCATGGACAAGCTGGGCATGGAAGAGGATGAGCCCATTGAACACTCCATGATCAGCAAGGCCATTGAAAATGCGCAGCGAAAAGTGGAGGGACACCATTTTGACATCCGGAAACATCTCCTCGAGTATGATGATGTTATGAACAAGCAGCGGGAGGTGATTTACCGCCAGCGGCGCGAAGTGCTTGCCGGCAAAAATCTGCGGCCCATTGTCGAAGACATGGTTCAGGACCTGGTTGATTCTGTTGCTGATGAGTTTGTTCTTGAGAAGAAGCCGTCAGAGGACTGGGACTGGCAGGGGATAAACGAACGGATGACAGACTACTTCAACCTTCAGCTTGACTGGGATGAACAGGAGCGAAGCGATCTGACCCGGGATGGACTCACTGAAAAGCTGCTGGCCGAGGTTGACGCCGCATACCGGCGCCAGGAGGAGAACAACGGTGTTGAGCAGATGCGTCAGCTTGAACGGTATGTTCTTCTGCAGATGGTTGATACACACTGGAAAGAGCACCTGCTCAATATGGATCACCTGAAAGAGGGTATCGGACTGCGCGGGTATGGCCAGAAGAATCCTCTGGATGAGTATAAGAAAGAAGGTTTCAGCCTGTTTATGACCATGATTGAAACGGTCAAGGAGCAGACAGTGGGGACGCTCCTGCGGGTGCAGGTGGTAAAGGATGAAGAAGTCGCCCGCATGGAGGAGGAACAGCGTCGCAGGGAACAGGAGATAAAATTGAACCGGGGCGCTGCCGGAGCCGAGCCGGAGAGAAAGCCGGTCAAACGCAAGGAGGAGAAGGTGGGGCGTAATGCACCCTGCCCGTGCGGGTCGGGCAGGAAATACAAAAAGTGCTGCGGCGCTCTCTGATTGATGGGTGCCTTGCAACCTGTTCGGGTCA
>JAJRVA010000190.1 GCA_024277485.1 Deltaproteobacteria bacterium
TGCAGCCTGGAAAATTCCTGCTGAAGAAAGGAGTAAAGCGTACGCCGGGCAAATTGCCGCAGGAATTCACTCCCGGCAGAAGGTGTTTCCATGATATAGAGAGGCGCGTAATCGGTCAGTCCGGCCAGTTCTGCCGCTGCCTCAATGGCATCATCCAGGTTGCCAAGTTCGTCTACAAGTCCTGAATCAAGAGCTGTGGCGCCGTCCCACACGCGCCCCCTGGCAAGTTTCTCCACGTTTTCCCTTGGCATGCCGCGCCCCTCGGCAACTATATCGAGGAACCGTTCATACACCTCTTCGACACTGAGCTGGATAGTCCGGCCAAGCTCCGGGGGAAGGGCCATGGCCGGATTGCCGCCACCTGCGATTCTGCTTGTTGCGATACCGTCACTGTGTACACCGATTGCCGCCATTGCTCTTTCAAACGTGGGCAGCATCCCGAAAATACCTATGGAACCGGTAAGGGTTGCGGGCGAGGCAATAATCCGGTCGGCAGAAGCGGATATCCAGTAGGCGCCTGAAGCAGCCAGGGCTCCCATGGAGACGACAAGGGGTTTTCCCGACTGCTGAAACAGGAGGAGTTCCCGGCGGATCTTTTCAGAGGCGATGGCGCTGCCGCCGCCGCTGTCGATCCGCAGCACCAGGGCCTTGACACTTTCATCTCTTCGGGCCTGGCGAATACGACTGCTCAAGCTTTCACTGCTTATCTGACCGGGGACATTTTCCCCATAGATGATGTTCCCCCGTGCCACGATGATACCGATACTGTCCATGTCCTGCTCCTTCTCGGTGAAGGAAGGGGTGATGGTCGTCATGTACTCATTGAGATGTATCTGTTTGAAGGAGGTATCGTTATCCGACCGGCCGACAAGACCACTGAGATACTGTTCAATTTCATGCCTGGTCTTTATGCCGTCAACAAGGCCGGCTTCAAGGGCCATGCGACTTGCACTCCCTCCGGAGCGGGCCATGAGTTCCGGCATGTTGTTGATGAATGCGTTGATGGCCTCCGGGGACATGTGACGGTTGGCAGCTGTTTTTCTGCAGTAAAAATCCCAGAGATTTGTCAGCCACAGCCTGTTGGCAACCTTTGCCTCTTCAGACATGTCATTCCGGAGAAAGGGCTCTGTTGCAGACTTGTACGATCCGACCTTGAAGACATGAAAGTTCACGGCCAGCTTGTCAAGGAGTTCCTTCATGTACAGCCTGAAAACGCCGAACCCTCGAAGGTCTACACTCCCCATCGGGTTGAGGTATATCTCATCGGCATACGAGGCAAGGTAGTACTGGCCCTGGCTGTACCGGTCATCAAGGGCAATGACTTTCTTGCCCGATTTTTTGTATGCCTCAACAGCCTGGCCGATGGCATGAAGCTGGTTGAGGCTGCCCTGTTTCATCCGGGACAGGGACAGAACCATGAGCTTGATCCTGTCATCTTCCGCTGCTGTATTGATGGCATCGAGAATGTCCTGGAGAAGGGTTTCCCTTGGCAGCGGGACCCCGGCTATGCCGTTAAACACATGGGACAAAGGATTGATGGCGGTGGGCTCTTCGACAATGTTTCCCCGGGGGTCTATTACAAGGGCGCTTCCTTCAGGGACACTGGTCTCGGGCTCGAAAAAGACTGCCAGGACGACAAGAACCAGTGCGAGTATGATCAGGTTGGTGAAGACCAGGCAGCCGGTACTCATGAATTTCCACAGCCAGTAAAAGAGGCGGCCGAAGAGGGGCAGAAATTTTTTCACGTCAGGCTCCGCTGGTTCTGTTGCATACGTATTTTTACCATTACTGTCTGTCTCACTGATCTGATTGAAGCGTTTGCTGTACGGCCTTTGCCAGGTCTTCAACCTGGTAGGGTTTCACGATGACCGACTTGAAACCGTAATCCCGGTAATCCGCCATAACCGGGTCATGGGAGTAGCCGCTGGAGACAATTGCACGGGCTTCGGGGTCAATCTGTAAAAGCTTTTGTATGGCCTTTTTCCCGCCCATTCCGCCTGGAATGGTGAGGTCCATTATAACGATATCAAAGGGAGTGTTCTCTTCCATGGCCCGGACATACAGGGCAAGAGCTTTTTCCCCTTCAGGTGAAGTTACTACATTATGCCCCAGATGTTCAAGCATCTGTTTGGCAAGTTCGACTATCATCGGGTCATCATCCATGACCAGAATACGGGCTTTCCCGGCGGGGGCCTTTTCGAGGGTCTTTCCCGGCGGGGGAGCAGTTTTCAGTTTTCCGACACCGGTTGGCAGCTGGAGGATAAAGGTCGTGCCGGACCCCGGGACCGAATCAACCGATATCCGCGCACCGTGTTTTTTGATAATCGAATGGCAGATGGACAGACCCAGGCCGCTGCCGCTGTCCCTGGTTGTAAAGTAGGGGTCAAAAATCTGCGGCAGCGCCTCTTCTGGAATACCGCTGCCGTTGTCGGCAATAATGACCTCGACACATTTTTCTTCGGCAGGTTCCCGGCCGTCTGCACAGTTTTCGCAGTTCCTGCAGGTTATTTCAATCAGGCCCTCTTCATGCATGGCCTGCCGGGCATTGAGAACAATGTTCTGGATAACCTGGCTGATCTGTCCCGGATCGATTTGCACCAGCCACAAGTCGGCCGGGACATCAAAAATCACTTTGACCTTGCTGCCCCGCAGGATAAATTCGGCGCTGTCCCGGATGAGCGCATCAAGTGAGGCCGTTTCCATTACCGGTTCACCGCCGCGGGAGAATGTGAGCAGCTGGGCAGTCAGGTCTTTTGCCCGCAGTGTTGCCTTTTCCACGTTCTGCAGGAGTGAATCAGCCATGTCCCTGTCGGCGAGTTTCTGGCGGGCCAGGCTGACATTGCCGAGGATGGCGACCAGGATATTGTTGAAGTCATGGGCAATGCCGCCTGCCAGGATCCCGACGGATTCAAGTTTTTTGACCTTGAGGAGTTCCTCTTCCATTTTTTTCTCTTCGGTGATATCCCGGAAGACAATGACTGCCCCGATTGTCCGGTTGTCCTGGTCATTAATCGGCGCGCCGCGGTCGGCAATGTTTTTTCTTGTTCCGTCCCTGGCAACAAGAATAATGTCCTCTGCCGGTTCAATGACCTGGCCGGTATCCAGTATTTGCTGGACCGGGTTGTCACATGGTTTTCCGGTATCCTGGTGAACAATGCGAAAAACCTTGGGGAAAAGCCGGCCCGCCGCCTCAAACTGGCGCCAGCCGGTCAAATTCTCCGCAACACTGTTCATCAGGACAATCCTGCCCCTGACATCCGTTGTAATGACCCCGTCCCCGATGCTGCGGAGGGTAACGGACAGGCGGTTTTTTTCCGAGGCCAGTTCCTGCTCCGCCATTTTACGGGTATGCACATTTCGAATAACGCCGATGAGCAGTCTCTGCCCCTCTATTGCTGTCTCCTGCAGGGAGATTTCCACCCAGAAGAAGTCTCCACTGTTGTCCCGGGCCAGCCATTCAAAGATCTGCGGTCCCTGTTCAAGGGCAGCCTGAAGCCGCAGGGCGGCTTCCTCATGCGTATAGGGAGGTTCGCCTGGGCTAAGATCAGTAAAGGCTCGGGCCTGTATCTCTTTGTTCGTGTAGCCGAACATTCTCCGGGTCGCCATGTTAGCATCCAGTATCCTGCCGTCCTCCGGGGCAATGATCATAATCGCCTCACTGGGTGCATTGTAAATGGTCCGGTATTTTTCCTCGCTTTCCTGCAGGGCTGTCAGGGCGATGTCCAGGCGTCTTTCACGTTCCCTGATCTGCTCAAGCTGCGTTGTGGTCTGGTTTATCTTCCGTCGCAGGGTGGACACCATCTGCAGGATATCCGTTTTCAGGATGCCTAATTCAAAAATGTAATTTCCCGGCAGGGAACAGTCAAAATTTCCGTTGCTGACCCGGGTGGCGAAAGAGGTAAGCCTGACCAGGGGGGTGATAATCAGGCGCTGTACAATACTGGTGAACAGGATGGTTGACAGCAGTACGGCTGTCAGCAGCATGAGGGCAACTTTGACGAACAGGTTTTTGAGGGCATACAGCTCTCCCTGCTCTATGGTGAGCCCGATAAAACTGTCCCAGGGCTTGTAGTACTGAAAAATCGCCAGTTTCTCCGTGGTACCCGACCGGTATCGCATCACTCCCCGACCGGGATGAAACTGTGCGTAAAAGGCAGCAAACCCGCTGTCCTCCGGCGTCTTGAACTCCCTGGAAAGAAGGATTGATCCATCCCTGCCTATGACAAAGATTTCACCGGATTCCTTGTAACGGAACCGGGTGAAATCCTGCAGGGCCTGTTCTTTTATTTCCTGCCGGTGCACCAGGCTGTCCTCAAGCCCTATGCGTTCAAGGGTCGCATAGCGCAGGTTGACGGGCTGGACCAGGGAGGAGAGTTTTTCAGCAAGGATCTCGGTGCCGAATTCATAAATGATGGAGTTCATGATATTGACCGCCGCCCAGAGCAGGAGCGAGGCCATGATAACCGTGCCGCCGGCCGTGATAAGGAGAAAAAAGGTCCGGATCGACCACAGGCGGGAATGAATGGCAGGGTCCGGATGACGAAGGGTGTTATTTGATGACAATGTCAACTCCTTCCAGCGCCTTGAAAGGGACATGTATTTTTAAGCGCCCGGCAGCGGCCAGATTGGCAAAGGCTGTCTGCCTGGCCGGCCTGGGGATTGTTTTCCCGATGGTATTTTTTCCGGCAAAGATGTCAGCTGTCATTTCTGCGGCCTGCGCGCCGCAGTAGCCGAATGAATTAAACAGGCCGGCAACGATATTGGTGTCCCTGATATAATCGGCA
>JAJRVA010000191.1 GCA_024277485.1 Deltaproteobacteria bacterium
CATGATTTTATGCCGCCGGGCATCCATGCCGGCGGACTGCGTTATCACGGCATGTCTCCGATTGTCTCGGCCCTGGTGCGGGAAAATATCGTGGAACCCGTCAATGTCCACCAGCTTGAGTGTTTTGAGGCCGGAGTGCTGTTTGCCAAGACCGAGGGGATTATCCCGGCCCCCGAGACCTGCCATGCCATCCGGGGAGCTGTCGTTGAGGCCACCCGGGATCTGAACGAGCCCAAGACAATACTTTTCAACCTCTCGGGTCATGGCCTCATTGATATGGCAGCCTACGACAGCTATCTTGCCGGTGAACTGCATAACTATTCCCTGCCCACCGAGGAGATCGCGGAATCACTGCGCAATCTTCCCAAGGTTGATTAGGGGTATTCACAAGGGGCTGTGAAGAAAAGACTTTTTTTCACTCTGCTGTCCCTGCTGATCACTTTATTTTCCGGACATTTCAACAGGCAGGCTGCCCAGGCGGCCTGCCTGTCTTTTTCCGACCTTATTCAAAACGGCAGTTTTGCTGTCGCCGCGCCGGACGGGAAGATTATCGCATCCTGCAATCCAGGCGAGTCATTTGTTCCTGCAAGTATTGCCAAGATACCGACTGCGCTTGCTGCCCTTTATATTTTAGGCCCGGAGTATCGTTTTCAGACAGCCCTGTCCATGGACAGCCGGAATAATCTCTATGTCAAGGGATATGGCGATCCCTTCCTGGTTTCCGAAGAGGTGGAAATCATCCTCGGCAGGTTGCGCGAACAGGGGGTAAACAGGATAAACAACATCTCTGTTGACACCGGCAGTTTCGCCCTTTCCGCTCCTCTGCCCGGAAGAGGAGAGAGTGATAATCCATACGATGCGCCGGTCGCCGCGGTCGCGGTGAACTTCAATACGGTCAGCCTCAGGGTGGATGAGCGTGGCGGGGTCGCCTCGGCTGAACCGCAGACGCCGACCCTGCCGATCATGGCTGAACTGGGCATGGGCTTCAAGGAGGGGGAGTACCGGATCAACATCTGTCGGCAAGGGTGCCGGCCGGAGGCACGATCTGCCCGGTACGCGGCCGAGCTGTTCAGGGGGATCCAGAGAAGAATGGGGATTCCGGGTGACGGGGATGCAGGCCGCGGCATTGTGCCTGAAGATGCGGAACTGGTCTTCATCCATGCCAATACCAGGACCCTTGAGGACGTGGTGTCTTCCTTTCTGGAGTATTCAAATAATTTTGTGGCCAACCAGGTGTATCTTGCCTGCGGTGTCCAGAGATACGGCTACCCGGCCACCTGGGCGAAAGCGGGCAGGGCGGTGCAGGAGGCGCTGCTCCGCATTCTCGGCGCCCGGGCAGCCGACGGGATCCGCCTGGAGGAGGGTTCCGGCCTGTCCCGTCGTAACAGGGTAACAGCGCAGTCCATGGTGCAGGCGCTGGTGGCTTTCAAACCGTTCATGCACCTCCTGCAGGAAAAGAAAGGAGCAGGAATCAAGTCCGGCACCCTGAAAGGGGTCTATAACTATGCAGGCTATCTCCGGGACGGGAGTCCCTTTGTCATACTGCTCAACCAGGAGAAGAATACCAGGGAGCAGGTATTGCAGCGGCTGCAGAATTTTTTGTTAACCGGAAAACACCCGGGGATGTAGCATGTGTGACAGGAAGAAAAGTAAAATTATTCAGGTCGTTACCGTCATCCTGGCCGCGCTTGTACTTTCATGCTCCTGCGGCCAGGAAGATTCCCCTGAAGAACAGATCCGCAGGTATGTGAGGGCCGGGGAGGATGCGGCTGAAGGTCGTGATATCAGGGCCGTGAGGAAACTGATTTCAGAAAGGTACGGTGATGAACAGGGCCGTACCCGGCAGGATATTGTCGCCATCACGGCCAGGTATTTTTTCTCCAGCAAGAACATCCACATCTTCACCCGCATCGGAGAACTGACCTTTCCGGACAGGGACCGGGCAAACCTGCTTCTCTACGTGGCCATGGCCGGACAGAATATCTCGGACCTGGACGCGTTTTTGAACATGCAGGGCGATCTCTACCGTTTTGACCTGGTCCTGGGCCTGGAGGACGATGAGTGGAAGCTGTTCAGTGCAGGCTGGCGCCGGGCCGGCGCTGAAGATTTTTTTTGACGGTGTGCACCTGATTCCCGGGCATGATTTTCCCGGTTATAATTTTTTAAGAAATTTTTTTATTCTTTCACCACTCAAAAAAATCCCGGACAGGACCAGGTCGTCTGATTTAAGGGCCGGGATCATGCGGATATTATCCTTCCATGCCGTGGCCGGGTGGGCAACAACATCTATTTCCTCAACTTCCAGGTCCGGATAATCCGGTTTGAGTTTCGCCAGCTCCCGGCCGGCCATCATGCAGCGCGGTCAGAGTGATGACTTGTAGAATATGATTTTTTTCATCCCTTGATTCATCCGGGCGGATTCGTGCAGCGCCTTTTATTGTATGCAAAAACAGCTTCACTGTACACCACAGATCTTCTTCTGTCGTCGTTTTCCTGAAAATGTAAAAATAAGCGGGCTACCGGACCAGGATCCAGCCGTAGGCCGGGGTGTTCGACCCTGGATAGCCTCCGCCGACAACGACCCAGTCACCCCAGGGATGCCCGGTGATCTGGTTACCGAAACCGAGAATCCGGTCAGGGGTGGAGCAGTTGTTTTCATTGTTCATGGCAAAGCCGATCCGTGATTTTGAATAATTGAGTTCCTGGTTAAAGCCTTCCTGGTTGCAGTATGGCTGAGTGCTGATCCCTTCAAGCAGGTTGAGCCAGTTGGTCCGCCCTACGCTGGAGGGGACAAAGACGCCCGGTTGGAAGAGTGCGTACGCAGACGAAGCACTCTGGTTGATGGTTATCCAGTCAATGTCGTCCGCCGCGTTGTTACGCTGCCGCATGCCTAATCGCATCTGGGTAAAGGGGACGGTATTGAAGCTCTGCAGTTTTGCCTGGGTTGTGTCGAAAGCCGGGCTGCCGGGATTGAGCGTGTTGGTCGTGGTCCAGTAGCTTGCGGCGTACTCAAAGGTGGGCCGGCTGCCGTCCATTTTCATGACCAGGGTCCAGCCGCCGCCGTCGGTTGTCATGTCACACCAGGCCGAGAAGGGGGCAGCAGGTCCGTCGCCGTCCGCATCCTGCAGGTAGATCCCGTCACCCGTGGAACCGCCGTTGTCACGTATTTCAAGGCATGTCCGTCCCGGAGTTATTCTGATGCCGCTGATTGTCTGCTGGGCCGTACCGTTGACTCCGTCCGGATCGATATAGGCAGTCCGCACGTCGTAGTCCTGGCCCGGAGTCAGGCCGGTGATGTTGCCGACCTCGGCTGCGGAAAGCGCCCGGTCGAACATGCGGGCATCATCAACCAGGCCGTCGAAAAACCAGCTGAACGACGTGCCTTCGGGATTGGCAGCGCCCAGGAAGTAGGAGAGGGTCCCGTAATCCCGCAGGTTGCCGGTATATGTCTGCGTGTTTTTGAGCTGACCGTCAACATAGAGTTTGACGGTCTTGGCGGTATCGTCTATCACCCCGGCGAGATGATGCCACTGGCCCGGCTCATAGGTGTCAAGAGAGTCGACTTTGATCTGGGTCGGGGTATCATCAAAGGCGGAGAAGTGGAAGCTCTTGTAGTTGGTGTACCCCAGCCTGGTATGATAACCGGGCCTGGCCATGATACCGCCCCGTAAGTCATTATAGGTTGTTTTGTCAAGAAACGCGGGGACAGACAGGGGCTTGGCCCAGACGGTAAAGGTGAAACTTGAGTCGGTCAGGTTTTGAAGGGTTCCGGCACCTGATATTTCCACGTAGTCGTCAACCCCGTCAAAACGGGCAACAGTCCCCCGTTCGCTGTCCGGTACCGTAGTGGTTCCCCCGTAAGCCGTGCCATGGTTGCCGCCTGCAGCACTGTCTTGTAGCTCGCCCGGAGTACCCAGCAAGATCGATTTTTCAATGTCAAGCAGCAGGCTGGCTTCGGCCTGCGGCATGGTGCCCACGCTGTTGAAACGGAAGTTGTCGATCAGGGCGGTGATATCCTGGCCTGCCGGGTCATTACGCCTGGCATGGTGGACGATGCCGAACCACGTGGGAACAAGATCCGCGGTCTGTGGCTGGGTGTGTTCAAGCAGCAGCCGCCAGTCAGTGCCGTCCCACGCGTAGCCGGACAGCTTTTTGTCCTTTCTTTTCAGTCTGATCCTGCCCGAATAACTGTTCGTGGTGAACGAGCCGATCTGCATGACACC
>JAJRVA010000192.1 GCA_024277485.1 Deltaproteobacteria bacterium
ACAGGGGGTCTCTGTACGCGGCCCTTGAAAAGACCATTCTCAAGCTGTTCCAGGTCAGGGTACACCGGACCGACTGGCAGCCGGACAAACTGCCCCTGCACCTGAAGATGCGTTTCCGG
This sequence comes from Deltaproteobacteria bacterium, assembly GCA_024277485.1. The sequence continues at coordinate 120 of JAJRVA010000192.1, forward strand.
CTGCGGGACGAAAAAAACAGTATCGTGCTTGTCAGCCGGTCATTTGATGCGCTGGCAGGCAGCCCGGCCGATACACGTGCACGCACAAAGTCCGGACAGAGGAAAATCGTCCTGCCTGAGGTTGTCCAGCTCACGGACTGGGAGTTTGACAAACCGCCCCAGCCTCGTGGCACACAGAAACACGGCCGCATGGGCCGGGATATGTATTACCCGGCACTGATTATCAGGAAAACGGAGCAATGCGTGGAACTCCACTACATTGAAGAGAGAGAAAAGAGTTTCACACTCAACCGGACCGGGCTTCGCTTTCTCTACGGACTGCAGTTCAAACCGGAAATAAAAGCCCTGGCCCGGGAGTGCAAGGCCGCGGTTGCCGGCCACACCGCCTCGTGGCTTTCCCTGGGCCTCTCCCTGCCGACCGGTGAAATACGGAAACTGCTCCTGGACTTTGTCCTTGACGATATTTTTACCATCAGGGACGCCACCCTGCCAGACAGAAAGACATTTGCCCGGGTAACAGCACACACCCGCGAAAAGGGGCTTGTCCGCGAAGGCCGGAGCCGCATCGAGTATATCCTCACACTGCTTGGCCGGCGGCGCCAATTACAGTCTCTCCTGGATAAGGAGCAGGGAAAGACAGGGAGAGCGGATACCAAACAGGCTGAATTCCGGGACCACCTGAACATGCTTTTGCCCCGGACTTTTTTAAGTCACATGCACTTCAGCGACCTGACTGAAACCGGCAGGTACCTCCAGGCGCTCGCAATCCGTATTGAACGGGCCCAGCTCTCACCTGCCAAGGACACCAGAAAAGCCGTGCCTGTCCACAACGCCGCCGACAGGCTCAAATCCATGCCGAAGAACCACCGATCCACGGAATGCGTGCGGATCCTCACCGAATATGCCATGATGGTTGAGGAACTCAGGGTCTCGGTCTTTGCCCCCGAACTCGGCACGGCAATGCCGGTTTCGGAGAAACGACTGCGCAAAAAATGGCAGGAAGTGGAAAATGTCTGCCTTCGGGTTGAGTAGGAGGAAAGCATGCGTTGTCTGGTTACCGGCGGCACCGGCTTTATCGGCCGGCATCTTATCCGGAGAATTGAGCGTCCGGTTGTCCTGGGCAGGAGCCTTGAGCGGATCAGGCAGCTTCCCGGCAATGTGACCGCCCGGCAATGGGATCCGGACGAACCGGTCCCGTCCCGGCTATTTGAGGGAGTTGACACTGTTATTCACCTGGCCGGAGAATCAGTGTACCGGGGCCGCTGGAATGATGCGAAAAAACAGCGCATCAGGGAAACCAGGGTCCAGGGGACCCGTGCCATTGTCCGTGCCATGTCCGGATGTAACCGGCCGCCGCGTACCCTGATCAGTGCGTCCGCCATCGGCTGTTACGGCTCACGGGGTGACGAAATATTGACCGAATCGTCTTCCCCGGGCAGTGATTTTCTTGCTCAAGTCTGCATGGCATGGGAAGATGAGGCAAAAAGGGCTGCAGAGGCCGACACACGGGTAGTAACACTTCGCATCTGGGTCGTCCTGGGCAGGGACGGCGGCGCCCTGGCACAGATGCTGCGGCCCTTCAGACTTGGACTGGGAGGAAGGCTGGGGAACGGGAACCAGTACATGTCCTGGGTCCACATTGAGGACCTTGTCAACATGATACTCCACGCGGCAGAAAACAGGGACCTGCACGGGCCACTCAACGGTGTCTCGCCGGCGCCCCTAACAAACCGTGAATTCACGCGAACTCTTGCCGGGATACTCCATCGGCCGGCCATCCTCCCGGTGCCGGGCAGTATCCTCCGGGCAGCACTGGGTGAGTTTGCCACGGTTCTTACGGCGTCGCAAAGAGTCATCCCGGAAAAGGCCGCCCGCGCCGGGTTTGTGTTCTCGTTTCCTGATCTTTCCGGCGCCCTTGCGGACATCCTCGGGTCAGGATGAATCAAATCTTTTGGTTGGAAGGAAACAATAAGACGGCTACAGTATGAAACCAGTACGTATCCCGGATGCTGTTCCATGGAACTGAAGAAAAAAGTATTGCTGCTTTTCTTTTTTGTCGCATGCCCTGCCCTCCTGTTTTCCGGCTGCACCACCCTGCCGGAAGGAAATGCTGCGGACGGTGAGCGATGGTTCAAGCTGTACCGGTGCGTCGGCTGTCACGGCAAGGGAGGATCAGGCGGCAGAGGCCCGGTCATTGCCGGTCTTTCACTGAGCCGTAAAAAATTTCTTCACAAACTCAGGGATCCCGGGTCAGCCATCATGCCGACCTTTACATCGCAGCACGTCTCCGACCAGGATGCTGCTGATATATACCAGTGGTTGAAACAGCAAAAAAAATAAAACACGGGAAAAAGTTATGCGCTGGAAACAATTTCTGACACCAGTTGATTCCATGGATGCGGTCCAGGCCAAAAAATACATTGACGAGCATGAGCAGGGTTCATATACCCTGCTCGATGTCCGGCAGCCCAAAGAGTACGAAGCCGGGCATATCCCCGGCGCCAGGCTCATCCCCCTGCCGGAACTCAATGATCGGTTCGCGGAAATCGATCCGGAAAAACCGGCCATTGTCTACTGCGCGATCGGCGGGCGCAGCAGGGTTGCGGCACAGATGCTGGCCGGGAAAAACTTTTCAAGCGTGTATAACTTAAGCGGCGGCTTCAAGGCCTGGCAGGGCAACTATGCCGTGGGCCCGGTAGACGGGGGACTTGATCTGTTTGACGGCAGGGAAACACCTGAAGAAATTCTGACAGTGGCCTATTCCCTGGAAAAAGGCCTGGGGGATTTTTACGAAAAGATGCTTCCCCGGGTGCAGCATGCCAGGGTACATGAACTCTTTGTCAAGCTTGCCGCCATAGAGGTCCTGCACCAGAACCGGGTCCTTGACGAGTACAGAAAAATAACCGGCAGCAGCCTTGATACGGAAGAATTTGACCGTGACATAGTTGACCCTGCCATGGAGGGCGGAATCAACACGGAGGAATATCTGCAGATGTACGGCGCGAACATTGCCTCTGAAGAGGACGTCATCGGGCTGGCCATGTCCATTGAAGCGCAGGCCCTTGACCTGTACAGCCGGGCCGCGGCACAGACATCACACCCGGAAAGCCGAGGGGTACTTGACCAGATAGCCAGGGAAGAACAGGCCCACCTGAAACAGCTGGGAGAACTCTTTCAGGAACTGCTGGGTGAATGAAACAATGAACCCTGTGAGGCGTTACCGGTAATCAGTGTAATCAGTTCAGAGAGTTGCATAAAAATAAAGAAACCGGCCTGAGCGGCCGGTTTCTTATGGATATCTGCCGCCCCATTACTTTTTCTGTAAATACTTGAAGGAGACATTGACCCGGGCCCGGTACGCTGCCACCTTGCCCTTGTTTATCTGCATGTCAAGTTTTGTTACCTCAGCAATCCTCAAGTCCTTCAGCGATTTCCCGGCTGTTTCCACAGCGTTCTTGGCCGCATCTTCCCAGGATTTTTTGCTTGTTCCGACGAGTTCAATAATCTTATACACACTCCCTGCCATACCATACCTCCTTGGGTGAAATAAAAGGATGTGCAACTGCAGTTGCCGAGCTATATCTACAATTTTATCAGATTACATGCCTGATGAACAGGATTAAAAAATAATGGGTGCTCTCATCTTGCCGGCAGAGATACTGACACCTGAAACCCTCAATTCACCTTGACTTATATACTGACAAAAGTGTAACATAATATGTATAATTAATCGTTTTTACTTGTATTTTTTACGATTTACACTGTTAATAAAATTTTTCACCAATAATTTCAAAGGGAAACAGTACCCTGCAATACCACACTGAAGGCATATGTTTTCAGTCAATTCTTCATGTTATTATAGATAGTTGAGAGGGGAAAGATAAACTTCATTTTCCGGAGGTAAAAATGATGAAAAAAACACTTGTGAAGCTGGTGCCGCTCTGCATCATGTTAACCATGTTAACATGGGGATGCGCCAAGAACCAGACAGCCGGTATGGACGCAGCCATGCAGCCTGCAGTCCAGAAACAGGCTGCAAATGTGTACAAGGGAAAGATTGTCGGCAAGTCAAAAAAAGCCAAAACAATTTCCATTGAGGTCGGCAAAGGGGACAAGGCCCGGACCATGATGGTTAAATTTAACAGCAGCACCAAGGGGCTTGAACATGCCGCCAGGGGCAAGGCCGCAATCATCACCTGGGAAATGCAGGGCAGCGACAAGGTGGCCACCATTATCAAACCCAAGCTTGCCAAACTCCCGCAGGGTGTTGCTGAAATCAAGGCCGAAGATGTCAAGAAACTGCTGGACCAGGAAGCCGACTTTGTCCTGGTGGACTGCCGCCCCGCAAAGCCATACAACCAGGCCCACCTGCCGGGTGCGGTCTCGATCCCTGTTGACCGGATGTCTGCCAAGGATCCCGAACTGCTTCCTGCAGACAGGGACAAGCTCCTGGTTTTCTACTGCGGAGGGCCCACGTGAGGCATGAGCCCTAAATCCGCCGGTCTGGCGAAGAAAGCTGGGTACAGAAACGTCAAGGTTATGCTTGAAGGCATTCCCGGTTGGACAAAGGCCGGGTATCCGGTTTACGCGTCCACAGGTTTTGTCAACAAGGGAAACATTGTCCTCATTGACCTGCGTTCAGTCGAGAAATCAGAAATATCCCGTATTCCCAGGTCAGTAAGTATCCCGTACGCGAACCTGGAAGACAGAATTGATGACATGCCAATCAAGGCGCCTGTTGTCCTGTACAGCGATAATGAGAAACAAGCATTGAGCGCCCTGAAAATGCTGCGCAAAGAAGGTTTCAAGAAGGTATCGCTTGTGTATGGCGACCTTGACCGCTGGCTGAAATCAGAAGGCAACTTTGATTCAGGGCCGGTAACAACCGGGATCGCCTGGAAGCGAAAGCCGGGTAAAGGAGAGGTCAGCGCGGCCGAGTTTGAAAAAGCTGTTGCCGGTTCACCGGAAATAGTCATCCTTGATGTGCGGACCAGGGATGAGGCGGCAGAAGGAAAATATCCCACTGCTGTGAACATTCCACTTGACGAACTGACAAAAAGGGCCGCCGAACTGCCCAAAGACAAAAAAATATACGTTCACTGCACAACCGGTGCCAGGGCTGAAATGGCCTGCAGGCAACTGCAGAAGGACGGCTACAATGCCCTGTTTCTGGTCGCTGATGTTGAATGCGAAGGAAATGGGTGTGAAATAGAAGAATAAATCCCGACTTCTGACCGGCAGCCGGATCAGCGGCTGCCGGTCAAGGCCTGATTCCAGGCCTGACAAAAAAACCGTATTCTCTCCGCCTGTTCTGCCGGCAGCCATCAACCCGGCCAATTCCCCTGTTGAGTGCCGTGTCTGCCATGATCCCCACTTCCAGGTTCAGTCATTCACCTATACCAGCCCATCCGACTTCCTCTTCCAGGGCACGGTCTCCGGGCTGACCGCCACCACCATCACCCAGGCGCCGGATCCTGGCTGGACGACCGATGAATTCGCCGGTCTACTTCTTGTTCCCAGCACCGCTGATACGCTGACCACGGCTGTTCCCATGGACGTGAGCCTGGTCCGGAACGGGGACACCTTTGTGATCAGCTACGGCAAGCTGATCAAGACCCCTGTCGTCCTGGATGATATCGGCGGTACTGTCAGGGACAGCAACGGCGATCCGGCACCCAAAACCGGCAGCAGAACCGTCAAGCTTGTCAGGTCCGTGGGACAGAACTCATTTGCCGACGGGGATGCCACTGTTGACGGCATCTGTGAAGTCTGCCATACCCAGACAAGCCACTGGCGCAACGACGGGACCCGCTGCGAACAAACATGTTAACGGCCCGGTCATTACCGACACCGCAGTGGATGACTTCCGGGTCTGTTTTTCCTGCCACCTGGA
>JAJRVA010000014.1 GCA_024277485.1 Deltaproteobacteria bacterium
AGTTCCCGTTCGCCCTCCGGCACCACGGCAATGGTGATCACCCCGGGGTCCAGCCGGTGCACCTTGCGGAGCAGATCCTGGCCGCTCTTTCCCGGCAGAAAGAGATCGCTGATCACCAGGCTGACACTACCGCTCTTAAAGATCCTCAACGCCTGTTTCGGACTGTTGCTCTCAACTACAACACACTCGATCTGTTTTCGAAGATATTTGGCAAGTCTGCAACGCTTCTCGTCATCGGCATCAACCAGCAGAATACTCCTCAGATTCTCCACGCACACCCCTTCTGTTCGATAATTATATTGGTTCCCGTTGTCATTATTCTCCCGCGGCCGGTCCCATGTTCCCTCTTGCCTCTATTTCCCCCTGATCTCCGCCGGGCAGCATAATTAAGTCAGAGAGCTGAATCCGTGACGGCCTGAGGTGATATTCCATGCAATTTATGGGATTTATTGCGTTATTGTCGAATAAACGCCTTTGCTGGTCTTCACCGCGCCGTTATCGGGCGCGCACGGATTCAGGTTTCTTTTTCTTCCAGACCACCCGGATTCAATACAACAATCGTGCCATGATGGAACAGAGAAGATAACCGTTTTGATATTATGGCTGTTTTCGCTCTTTTCAACGGATGAGAAAAAGGGGGGGGACAGGTGGCAATTGGGGTTGATCTTTCTCAACCCAACCATGTGACAGAGATGTATCCCTTTGATGTAAAAAGAAGAAAGGTGGATGGAGAACATGTTGCCCGTTTTGGGGAAGAATCTCCCCAAAACAACAAAAAATCCGTTCAGGGATTGAGATGATGTTTTTTTATTTTATTAAACAGGGTCTTCCGATCTATCCCCAGCGCCGTGGCCACCCGGGTCCTTTGCCAGTTATGCTTTTCAAGTGTTTTGACCAGCACCTTTTTTTCGTACCGGTCAAGGAGTCCGGCCAGGGACAACCTCTCCGGGCCGAGATCAACTTCATCCGGTTCCCTGTCTTCCGGCCGGCCGCTCAGATCAAGACCGATAAAATCGAGCTTCTTAAGGGTGACCAGTCTGTTTATGGTGTTCTGCAGTTCCCGTACATTACCCGGCCAGCCATAGTCATGAAGAGCTTTTAAGATCCTGGGGGTGATCGGCGGTATCTTTTCAGGATCATACTGTTTGAGGAAATGCTCGACCAGCAGCGGGATATCTTCCTTGTGCGTCCGCAAGGGCGGCAGATGAAAAGGGATGACATGCACCCGGTAAAGGAAGTCCGGCCGCATCATGCCCTGCCGGACCGACTCTTTCAGGTCGCGATTGGTTGCGGCGATGATTCGAACATCCGGTTTCCTGACTTCGCTGCCGCCGACGGGCGTAAAGCCGCATCCTTCAATGGCTCGCAGGAGTTTCACCTGCATGTTCAAGGGGATCTCGCCAACCTCGTCGAGGAACAGGGTGCCATTGTCGGCCATATCGAGAAAACCGTACTTGTCCTTGATCGCCCCGGTAAACGCTCCCTTTTTATAACCGAAAAACTCGCTTTCAATCAAATTTTCAGGGGTGGCGCCGCAATTCACATAGACAAGCCGCTTGTTCTTCCTGTCGCTGTTCTCGTGGATGGCCTTGGCAACCAGTTCCTTGCCGGTGCCTGACTCGCCATAAATAATGACGTTGGCATCAGAGGCCGCTGCATTGATTATGGTTTCATACACCTCCTGCATGGGTTTGCTTTTGCCGAGGATATCGCCGAACCGGTAGCGGTCCGTCAGCGAGGCCCTGAGCCGGATGTTTTCCTTGCGTAAATATTCCTCCCTTTCCTGGAGGTCCAGGAGGGCCTGTTTCCGTTCGGTAATGTCATATAAAATAATCTGTCTTTCAGCAGCCTGGCCCTCTTTATCGAAAATAGAGGAATAAATGGCATGGTACCACCGGTTGTCCCTGGGGCTGTGTATCTCCTGTTTAACCGGCTCCCCTGCACAGGAAAGATCGTCAAGCCACCAGACAGGGGGTGTTTCCATGCCGAACAGGACTTCATGGCAGTTCTCGCCCATGGCATCCCGGCCGATGAAGTCAACCAGGGCCGGGTTCATGTAGGTGATCCGCCAGTCTTTGTTGCAGGTGAAGATAAAGCCGTCAAAATTCTCAATAACGGTACGAAGTTTTTTTTCAAGACCCTGCTGATAGATCTTGTTCTCCCTGATGAGCCGCGCCTTCTCAAGGGCCTGGTCAACCGCATGCTGAATGATCACCATACTTTCAATCGGCTTGGTTTGATAATTCCAGGCGCCCAGACGGAGGGCCTGGATGACGTCGGCCACTTCCCCTTCGCCTGAAATGACAATTACCGGGATCTCCGGTGATTCCCTGACAATGACCTCCAGGACCTCCAGGCCGTCCTTCTTGGGCATCTTGAGATCAACCAGCACAATATCAGGTTTCTGTTCCCGGTAGACACGCAGACCCTCATCGCCGTCTTCGGCCTTTAATACAAAAAAACCGCGTTTTTCAAAAAAAACGCCGAACAGTACCAGCAGATAAGGGTCATCATCAATGCACAGCAGACGTGTTTGTTTCTTCATCCTGTTGTCCTGGCCGGGGCCTTTCCTTCTGTTCCGGGAAAACCGTTCATGATAAATGATGGTAAGCGATTACGGATCCTGCTGTTCCCGTTTATCAAGCGCCCGGCGGACGGTTTCGGCAATCTGCCGGTTACCGTAAGGCTTCATGATAAATTCCCGGATACCCGCTGCCATTGCCTTTTCGTTATCAATCAGTCCGCTGTATCCGGTACAGAGGATGACCGGGATGTCCGGCCTGATCTCCATGAACTTGCGCGCCAACACCATGCCGGTCATGTTCGGCATGGTCATATCAGTGATGACCAGGTCAAAAATTTCCGGTTGCGCCTGGAACACCTCCAGCCCCTCGACGCTGCTGGTGCAGACAGTAACCTTGTAACCGAGTCCCCCCAGCATCTGCCGGGTCAGGCGGACAATATATTCTTCGTCGTCAATAATCAGGATATGTTCGTCACCCCCTGGGACCGGCGGCGTGGCTCCAGTCGCCGTGGCAGCGGCGCCGGGGTCGATGCAGGGCAGATAAACACGGAAGGTGGTCCCCTGGCCGGGCTCACTGTCAACCATGATATGTCCCCCATGTTTTTTAACAATTCCATGGACCACGGAAAGGCCCAGCCCGGCGCCCTTGTCCTGGTCCTTGCGGGACAGGATAAAGTATGGTTCAAAGATCCTCTCCCGCGCCGCACGGTCCATGCCGCAGCCGTTATCGCTTACTGTCAGTTCCATGTATGAACCGGGCGGCAGCTCCGGGCTGTCGGCCGAACCGCCGGAACTGATTTCCACGGCAGCCAGCGACACCGCCAACCGGCCGCCCTTTTTGCGCATGGCCTGATAGGCATGGGTACAGAGGTTCATTATCAACTGGTGCATCTGGGCGATGTCGGCCAGAACTATCCCGGATTTCGGGTCAATGTTCCGGCGGACCTCAATGGTCGCCGGGATCGAGGCGCGCAGCAACTTAAGGGCCTCGTTGACAACGAGGTGGAGTTGCAGGGGCTTGGGTTCCCGGCCCCCCTGACGGCTGAAGGTGAGTATCTGCCTGACCAGGTCCTTGGCCCGCCCGGCGGCCGCGAGAATCTCATTAAGCCTGTAATAGGTTTTGCTGTCCACCGGCAGCTCCGCCATGATCATTTCAGTATAGCCGAAAATCGGGGAAAGCACGTTGTTGAAATCATGGGCAATGCCGCCGGCCAGGGTGCCGATGGCCTCCATCTTCCAGGCCTGTTGGAGTTGCAGTTCGAGTTGTGTCCTTTCTTCTTCAACCCGCTTGCGCCGGCTGATGTCCTTTACGATTCCATCATAGGACAGGAGCCTGCCGTGGGGATCATAATTAGGCACAAAGGCATTGCTTACCCAGCGCATCTCCCCATCCTTCCGGATGATCCGGTGTTCAATTTCCCTGACATCCTGCCCTTGACGCACCCGCGCCATCTGCTCCTGAACGGTTGCCCGATCCTCTTCAACAACCATCATTAACCATAGATGGGGATCAGCGGCAAAGTCCTCGGGCGAATAACCGGTCACCGCAACACTTGCGGAATTATGAAGTGTTTTCACCGGGCAGCCGTTCTCAATCTGAACGGTGTAAACATAGTCTGTCACCGCCTCGATGATGCGCTGGTACCGTTCCCGGCTTTCCTGCAGCTCCGCCCGGGTAAGCCTGGACTCCGTGAAATCCAGGCAGGACTCAATGATCTGAACAACATTCCCCTGATCACCAAAGACCGGGTAGCCGTGGATCTCAACATTTCGCACCCGCCCGTCACAGTCATGGTGGATATGTTCAACCGTCACCGGTCTCCTGGTTTTCTTTATTTCCTCAACCGGACAGGGGTGTTCACCCTTGCAGGGTTCTTCCAGGCCGTGGGTAAGGGCGTAGCAGGTAGGGTGGCCGGACAGGTCGCCGAAGTTCGCCGCGGAATTGGCCAGAACAACCTCATGGCTCTGCGCGTCAATGACGTAGAAAGGATGGGGCAGGGCCTCAATGGCAGTGCGCAGAAAATCCCGTTGCCGCCGGAGTTGCTCTTCAGCCTCCTGCCGGGCCTCCTCCAGTCGGGCCTGGTAGCTCCTTGCAACCGCCTCCTTCCCCTGTCTGAACTTGTCAACCTCTGCCTGCAACTCTTCATAGGTCGGCGCAATGGTCACCTGGGTCACCTCTATTTCTTCAAACAGAAAAAAGCCGCCCGCATCGCAGGGTCACCAGTGCCGGAGATGCGCGTGTCTTATCTGTCCGTATGTCTGTCAATCGTCCGAGGTTATCGATCGATAACAAGACTAACCAGCATGGCTGGACCATATTTGCCCGGCCACAACGAAACAATGCAAGACGTCACTCCGGCATGGCAAGGCCGGCGCCTGGTGACGACTTTCATATAAATTCCCTGCCGGTGAAAGCTTACCACCAATCGATTTTCTTAAAAGGTTCTTCTTTGCCTTTTTAAAAGCCCACCATGACTACCCTAATAATCATGGGAAGACCAGCCTTATATGAAAATCGCCGCAAAACGGCGGCCCGGCCGGAATCACGCCCCGGAATCACGCCTTTGATTATTCCGTGAACCGCGGCCAAGGGGACTTCCCGGACAGGCCCGCGGCCGTCTCTATATAACCACTCGCCAGGCGGCGCAAAGAAGACCGGCAAAGGCCTTTATCCAACGATCAGATACAGTTATCAGCGCCGGGGTGTCAAAGAACCGGGCCAGGGTCAGATATCTGACCCTGGCGGAAAATTGCCGCACCCCCTGTTTCCGGACCAGCGCCGGCCGGGCTCCGTAAACCGTATCCACCTGATATCCTGACAGAAACGGCCGCCCGAAAACAGGGGGCCGGGGACCGGCCTGGCCTGGTTGGCATTAAAATTGCGATCATTATTTTTTTAAACTCGATCAATGCCATCAACTTCAAAAAAATTCAACCCCCGATGCACCCTTGTTTCCCGGTAAAGAAACAACCGGCCGCCACCGAAGAGAAGAAAAAGTTGCGAGCTTACGGTTTACCAGCGCCCCGGACTGGGGAACGGACCGGAAGAATCGGGCCCACATTTTCTGTAAAAAGGAGGCAGAGTGAATGGCTGAAAAAAAAGAGCTGATTGACCGTGATGACGATCTCTACGACGATGACGAGGATGCCCAGAAAGACAAATATCTGACCTTTCATCTGGCCGGCGAGGACTACGGGATTGAGATCCGCTACGTGACCGAGATTATCGGCATCCAGAAGATTACCGAGGTGCCGGACATGCCTGATTTCGTCCGGGGGGTGATCAACCTGCGCGGCAAGGTTATTCCGGTGATGGATGTACGGACCAGGTTCCGGCTGCCCCCCCGGGATTATGACGAACGGACCTGCATCATCGTGGTGGATATCAACGAGTCCTCGGTGGGGCTGGTGGTGGACGAGGTCCGCGAGGTGGTGGACATCCCGGAGAACCAGGTGGAGCCGCCGCCCACCGCGGGCAAGACCTCCGGCAGCCGGTTTATCCAGGGCATGGGCAAACTGGACGATGAGGTGAAAATCCTGCTCAACGTGGGCCGCCTCCTCAGTGACGATGAACTACAGAAGCTGGAAGCAGCCTGAGATACCGAAGTGAACGCATCTCCGCCGGCCTTTAGGGAAAAAGGCCTGCGCTGAAAAACAACAGAACGAAATACAGCGGAGGGAACTCGATGAAGATAGGCGTGAAATTAATGGGCGGTTTTTGTCTCGTGGCCGGCCTGGTGGCATTGGTCGGCGTAATCGGCACGCTCGGCCTGAACCGGATGGAAGAGTCGACAAGGGTTATTCTGGATCAGAAGGTGCCGGTGGCCGATGCCGCTGCCGAGGCGGTACTGGCCCTGGTCAGCGGCCACGATGCCATGGCCGCCTTTCTGCTCACCGAAGACAAGGCCAGACTGGCGAAGCTTGAAAAAAAATTCAACCGGACCTTGAC
>JAJRVA010000193.1 GCA_024277485.1 Deltaproteobacteria bacterium
GAAAAACGGTCCGGCATGATTGAGCTGCTGTCGGAACATTTTACCGTTAAAGTCACGACACTGAAACATGGCGATTACCTGATCAACAACCGGTTCACCGTGGAACGCAAAACCGCCAGGGACTTTCTGGTTTCTATCATTGATCTGCGACTCTTCAATCAGGCAGCCAACCTGAAAAAAAACTGCTCTCATTAATTTTTTCTCCTCGAAGGAGATCCCTATGCAACCGACCTTGATTTCGACTCGAGGGCCATACGGGGTGCCCTTCTTTCCGTTCAAACTGCATGGCAGATACCGGTCATCTTTTCCCGTTCAGTGGAAGACAGCGTTGAAATTTTAGTTACTGTCGCCCGTCAAGATGAAACTGCAACGGATATCGCACCCCTTAGGGGTGGTTATCGACCGAAAAAGCTCAAAACCCGGCAACTCTACCTTTTGCAGGGCCTGCCCGATGTTGGGCCGAAATTAGCCGAGAGACTGCTGGGCCATTTTCATTCCGCAGGCCGTGTAATGAATGCTGCGCTGGATGAATTAGCTGAAGTCGAGGGCATCGGCAGCGGCAGGGCCGCAAAAATCAGAGAGGTGTTAGACTCGTGACAGAACCCCTTGAAACAGATATCAGCACAACCCTCCACGACATATTTGATTTTGATCGGTTTCTGCCGGGGCAGGAGGAGATTGTTAAAAAAATTATCGCTGGCAGATCCTGCCTGGCGGTTTTCCCCACCGGCCAGGGCAAGAGTCTCTGTTACCAGCTGAGCAGCCTCCACCTGCCGGGACTGACCCTGGTGGTTTCGCCCCTGGTGGCACTGATGAAAGATCAGGTGGATTTTTTGCTCACCAGATCAATCAAGGCTGCCAGGCTTGATTCAACGCTGAGCCGCGAAGAGTTTACGAAAATCCAGGATTCTCTCAAGCGAAACGAACTGAAACTGCTCTATGTGGCGCCGGAACGTTTTGCCAACGAGCGTTATCTGCACAGTTTACAGCGAATGCAGATATCCATGATGGTGGTGGATGAGGCACACTGTATCTCGGAGTGGGGCCATAATTTCCGGCCCGATTACCTGAAGCTTGCCGCCATCATCAAGGACCTGCACATCCCCCAGGTCCTGGGACTGACCGCCACTGCCACCCCAAAGGTAGCCGAAGATATCCGGGCAGCCTTTGATATCGCCCCTGATGACTTTATCCTCACCGGCTTTTACCGGCCCAACCTGACCCTTCGTTTTTCCCCGTCCGCCGATCCAATGGGCGTTCTGTTGGATCGCCTTGCCTCCCGGCCCAAGGGGCCAACCATTGTTTATGTCACGTTGCAGGCCACGGCTGAAAAAGTAGCCGGCGCCTTGAGCAATGCCGGTTTTGCTGCCCGGACCTATCACGCCGGGCTGAAAGATGAGGATCGTCATACAGTCCAGGACTGGTTCATGGAGTCAACTGATGCAATTGTGGTGGCAACCATTGCATTCGGCATGGGGATTGACAAGGCCGATATACGGTACGTGTATCATTACAACCTGGCCAAGAGCCTGGAGAATTACGCCCAGGAAATCGGCCGGGCCGGACGGGACGGCAAAACCGCGGTCTGCGAAACCCTGGGAGGCAGTCAAGACCTTGCAGTGCTTGAAAATTTTGTCTATGGAGATACCCCGGAACCGGCGGCAATTGAAAAAATGCTCACGGACATCTCACGGGAGGAGGACAATTTCAGTCTCTCTATTTATGAGATGTCCCACACCAGTGACACCCGCAATCTGGTTATCTCCACCCTGCTCACCTATCTTGAGCTGGAAAAAATTATTGTCTCCACCGGCCCGTTCTATACCAGTTATAAATTTATCCCCCAGCGGTCGTCTGCGGAAATTTTTGCCCCCTTTGACGCGGAACGGGTGGCTTTCCTGACCAAAATCTTTTCATGCGCCCAAAAAGGAAAAAAATGGTTCAGTCTGGATATTGACGAGGTGATCGAAAAAACAGGCGCTGATCGAAAACGGATCGTAGCGGCCCTGAATTACCTGGAGGAACAGGGTGACCTTGTGCTGCAGGTTGCCGGGGCCAGACGCGGGTACCGGGTTTCACGCCGCCTGTCCGGAAAAGAACGGGATGCGCTGACAGAAAAACTGGTTGACCGGTTCACCATGAGAGAAAAAAACGATATTGACCGCATCCACCAGGTGGTCGCGCTCGTGAACCATGCCGGGTGCCGGACAAATTTCCTGCTGGACTATTTTGGGGAACACCGGGACACTGGCTGTGGTCATTGCGAATTTTGCCTGAGAGAACCGGGCAGCCGGGACCAGCCGGCAATAATGGTCATGGAAACCGCGGAAATATCAACTAACTGGGAAACATGGAAGGAAAAAATAGCGGATGTCCTGGCGGAAAATCATGCGGCCCTGCAGAGTCCCCGGCAGCAGGCCCGGTTCTTCTGCGGCATCCGTTCACCGCAGAGCTCACGCGCTGGATTGCAGCGCCATCCCTCTTTCGGCCTGCTGGCAAACCTTCCCTTTATTGAGGTCCTGATACAACTGGCAGAGTTGTAATTGGAGAAGGAAAAGAACCGCAAACACGCTAAACAGTTCCTGGTTCAGCAGGTTTTCCTGCAGCAATTCCAGATCAACAGGGACCTGCAGGTTCCTCCTGGTCTTGAGTTGGTCGTACTTCTCAATATACCAGAAACCCTGTCATGTCCTCTTGTTAACTCATATGGTGCACTTTGAGCTTGAATCTACCCCTCCGGAACAGGCAAAAATAAAGTCCGCTTTTTTACAAAAAAACGCACAGCTTTCAACAAAAAAAGCGGGGATCAGCCCCGCTTTTTTTCACAACAACTTCTCAGGTTGTTCAGGGAGCAACCCCCATCTCCTTTTCCTTCTCGTGCACGGCCAGACGGGTCTTGACCGCGGTGTCGGGGATCAGGGACATGGAATCGATCCCCAGCTCCACCAGGAAGGTGGCAAACTCGGGGAAGTCGGACGGGCCCTGGCCGCAGATACCGATCTTCTTGCCGCGCCGCTTGGCGGTCTTGATGACCATGCGGATCATATCCTTGACCGCCTCGTCACGCTCGTCGGCAATCCCGGCGATCAGACCGGAATCGCGGTCCAGGCCGAAGGTCAGCTGGGTCAGATCGTTTGAACCAATGGAAAAACCGTCAAAGATATCGGCAAAGGCATCGGCCGAGATAACGTTTGAGGGGATCTCGCACATGACATAGAGCTCCAGGCCGTTCTCGCCCTGGACCAGGCCGCAGTCACGCATGACCTCGATGACCTTCCGACCCTCATCCGGGGTCCGGCAAAACGGCACCATCAGCTTGATATTATTGAGCCCCATGTCGTTGCGGGCCTTGAGCAGACCCTGGCACTCCAGCTCAAAGGCGGGCCGGTACTTGGGATCATAGTAGCGGGAAGCGCCGCGCCAGCCGATCATGGGGTTTTCCTCGTCCGGCTCGTACAGAACGCCGCCCAGCAGGTTGGCGTACTCGTTGGATTTGAAGTCGGAGAGGCGGACGATCACATCCTTGGGGTAGAAGCCGGCAGCGATCCTGCCCACGCCCTCGGCCACCTTGTCGATGAAGAACTGCTTTTTATCAGAATAGGCTCCGGTTTTCTCGTCGATCTTCCTGACGATCTCCTGCTTCTCCGGATCATCCGACTGTTTCAGCTCCTCGTAATTGTAGAGGGCCAGGGGATGGATGCCGATATGCGAGTTGATAATGAACTCCTCCCGGGCCAGGCCGACGCCATCATTGGGAATCTGGCACTCGGTAAAGGCCTTTTCCGGAATGGCCAGGTTCATCATGATCTTGGTCTTGGTATCGGGCAGGTCGCCCAGGTCGAGTTTTTCGACCTCGAAGTCGAGCAGCCCCTCGTAGACATAGCCGGTCTCGCCCTCGGCCGAGGAGGCGGTAATCTCCTGGCCGGTGGTGATCTTGCTGGTGGCGTCACCGGTGCCGATAACACAGGGGATACCCAGCTCCCGGGAGATGATGGCAGCGTGGCAGGTCCGGCCGCCGCGGTTGGTAATGATGGCGCCGGCGATCTTCATGATCGGCTCCCAGTCAGGATCGGTCATGTCGGTGACCAGTACCTCGCCCTTCTTGAAGGTGCCGATATCCTTGACATCATCGATGCAGTGGGCCACGCCCTGGCCGATCTTGGTGCCCACGGCCAGCCCTTCGGCCAGGACCTTGCCCCTCTCTTTCAGCTTGTAGGTCTCCATGACGCCCTTGTTGGCCTGGGAATGAACCGTTTCGGGCCGGGCCTGAACGATAAAGAGCTCGCCGGTGCCGACATTGACCCCGTCGCCGTCCTTGGCCCACTCGATATCCATGCCCTTGCCGTAATGGTCCTCGATGATGCAGGCCCACTGGGCGAGCGTGATAATCTCGTCGTCACTGATAACGTAAGAATTCCGCTCGGCCTCGGTAGTGTCGATGTTCCGGACCGGTTCGTCCGCGCCCGGATCATCGTTGTAGATCATCTTGATCTCTTTGGAGCCAAGCTTCTTGCCGACGATGGGCCGCTTGCCCTCCTTGAGGGTGGGTTTGAATACATAGTATTCATCCGGGTTGACCGCCCCCTGGACCACGTTCTCGCCCAGGCCCCAGGCGCCGGTGATGAAGACGGCATCCTCGAAACCGGACTCGGTGTCAATGGAGAACAGGACCCCGGAAGAGGCGGAATCGGAGCGGACCATTTTCTGGATGGTAATGGAAAGATAGACGTCGAACTGGCCGAACCCCTGGTGCTTGCGGTAGGAGATGGCGCGGTTGGTGAACAGGGAGGCAAAACACTTCCGGCAGTTCTCGATGATATTCTCGTAGCCGTGGATATTGAGATAGGTCTCCTGCTGGCCGGCAAAGGAGGCGTCGGGCAGGTCCTCGGCCGTGGCGGAAGAACGGACGGCA
Source organism: Deltaproteobacteria bacterium (assembly GCA_024277485.1). Next base: position 4,913 of record JAJRVA010000193.1, read on the forward strand.
ACGGCCACGTTCTCACCGTACTCGTCCTCCATCTTCTTGTAGGCCTCGATAATGGCGTCGCGCAGGTCATCGGGAAACTCGGCATGCCGGATAATATCCCGGCATTTTTCGCCACGTTCGGCCAGGTTCTGCATGTCCTCGGTGTCCAGGTCGGCCAGGACCTCGCGGATCTGGTCCTCGACGCCGGAGGCTTTCAGAAGATACCGATACGCATAGGCGGTGATGGCAAAACCGTGGGGAACGGCAACACCCTTGGCGGTCAAATGCTGATACATTTCACCAAGCGAGGCGTTCTTGCCGCCCACCAGCGGCACATCCTCAATGCCGATATCATCGAACCACAAAATTAATTCTTGCTCGTGCGAGTTTCCCATATCTTGCTCTCCCTACTCGTTACAGGTAAATAATTGATTGTATACTTAACGGCATGGCGCCTGTTCTATAGCAAACTTTGTACTGTAAAAAAAAAAATTCTTCCGGTCAACCCCAACCCGCATATTTCACAGATAAACATATACCTCAGGCTGATGGCCGCACAACACCTGCAAATAAAATCTTTGCAGGATCATTGCTAAGGAAAATTCTTCAAGTTATAGTAGAGGTTCATTGTCCTCCCTTTTTCAAATCAGAGCGGGAAAGAATATGAAAATCAGGTCCGCTGTTCAAGACATTCTCGACAAGTACCTTGTCCTTGATGACCATCCGGCCAGTGATTACTTTGAGGCGGTCAAAGAACTGGTCCGCCGCCGCGGCGAGGCCGATGACCCGGCTGAGATTCGCCAGTGGCAGGAAGGCATTGACAGGGTTTATGCGCTGGTCAGGGATGAAATCCTCACCAATACGAACCCGCCGCAAACAACGGTCAAGTTCGGCACCTCCGGCTGGCGGGGACTGCTTGGCAAGGATATCAATGTCCATTCGGTCGCCTGTGTGACTGCTGCCATTCTCTCCCTGTACCGTGAAGCCGACCATGACCCTGATATGCAGGCCGCTCTCGGGGTCCGCGATTTTGACGAAATGAGGAGGCGGGGCTGCGTGATCAGCTTTGACAACCGGTTTGGCGGCGACCTCCTGGCCTTAAGCGCAATGAACGTGCTCAGCGCAAACGATGTCAGGATCTATTACGCCGGTGAAGCCACCACCGGGACCCTGTCCGCATCTGTCCTTGAAAGAAAGGCTGCCTTTTCCATCAACCTGACACCGAGCCACAACCCCCTCGAATACGGGGGGTTCAAGTACAATGCCGCTGACGCGGGCCCGGCCGCCCCGATTCTCACCGACACGATTACAACGCGGGCCCGGCAAATTCTCAAAAAAGGGACCAGTGAGTTTATGCCGGCGAATATTGACCTGCAGGGGCCCCTGGACTCCATTGCCGGCCTGGAGACGGAAAACGCGCTGGTCAGCTGGCAGAACCTGGTCAGAAAAAACGAGAACCTGCACGGCCTTGACTATGATTCCATTATCGTTGACTTTGCCACCTCTCCGGACATGGTTCTTGCGATTGACTGTGTCCACGGCGCATCCCGGGTCAACATCTCCGACTTTTTCAAAAACCAGGAGACCGGGCGGCTTCTTGTTCTGCGCGGTGATGCAGACGTTACCTTCGGTGGCATAGCGCCGGAACCGTCTTCATCAAACATGGCCCAGGTACAGAAAACCCTGCAGGGAAGGAAGGAACATCTCAAGCTGGGAGCAATAATCGACCCGGACGGGGACCGCATCCGTTTTTGCGACGGCAGCGCTGAAATAAGCATGAACCAGTTCGGCGCCATGGCCTACCATTTTCTGCATGAGATCAAGGGAAAAAAGGGCATGGTGGCCAAAACCGTTGCCTCAAGCAACCTGGCAAATGCCATTGCCGCGGCTCTCAATGAAAAAGTTTTCGAGCCCAGGGTGGGATTCAAGGAATTCAAACCGGTTATCGGCAAGGCCCTGGTCTGCTTTGAGGAATCGGACGGCATCACTATCATCGGCCACACCCCGGAAAAAGATGCCTACATCGGCCTGCTGCTCGCCCTGGACATGGTCCTGACCCTCAGGAAAAACCTGAGCGACTATCTTGAGACACTTGAAAACCAATACGGCACCTACTGCCCGGACCGTGATGGTGTCGAGGTGTCCCAGCATGGTGAAGAGCTGAAATCGAGCCTGGCCGGTCTGGAAAAGTACGCCGAAGGGGTTGAAGTCACGATAGGCGGCACAACCAGGACCATCAGGGAGGTCATCACCATAGACGGCAGAAAAATGATCTTTGATGATAACAGCTGGATCATGATCAGGCCGTCCGGCACCGAGCCCAAGGTCCGGTTTTACGTTGAAGCCGGGAGTGGCAGGGAAACGGCCCTGCTGGTACAAACTGCGAAATCCATGCTTGCCGAAATCGGTTTGCTTACTTAGAGTAGGTATGTAACCGGTTGCAGAGTAGCACAGCACACATAATTAACTATTTCAGGTAATGCATCATGTGGGAATATACGGATAAAGTCCAGGAACATTTCATGCACCCCCGTAACGTGGGAGACGTGGAAAATGCAGACGGTATCGGCGAGGTGGGCTCACTTGCCTGCGGCGATGCCTTGAAGCTGAGCATCAAGGTTGAAAATAACATTATCACTGATGCCGGATTCAAAACCTTCGGCTGCGCATCGGCCATAGCCTCTTCCTCAGCCCTGACCGAGATGATCAAGGGGATGAGTGTTGACGAGGCGGAAAAAATCACCAACGAAGATATAGCTGATTACTTAGGCGGCCTGCCCAAGGAAAAAATGCACTGTTCCGTCATGGGCAGAGAGGCGCTGGAAGCGGCCATTGCCAACTACCGGGGCATCATTCTTCCCATGGCCGAAGGCGAGGTGGTCTGCGAGTGCTTCGGTGTAACCGACCTTGAAATAATCAGGGCCATCCGGGAATCCGACCTGCGCTCGGTGGAAGAGATCACAAATTTCACCAAGGCCGGCGGAGGATGCGGCAAGTGCGAAGACCGGCTGCGCGACATCCTGCAGCAGACAGTTGAAGGCCTGACGGTGGAACCCAAGGTTGCCAAGAAGGAACAGCGGATGACCACCCTGCAGAAAATCAAGAAAATCGAGGAGGTCCTGGAGCGGGAAATCAAACCGACCCTCAAAAAGGACGGTGGTGACATTGAGCTCGTTGATGTGGATGGTGATTTTGTCACCGTCTCCCTCAGGGGCGCCTGTTCAGGGTGCCAGTCCTCTCAGACCACCCTCAAGGTGTATGTGGAGAAGAAACTGCGTGAACTGGTGAGCGACACCCTGATCGTCGAGGAGGACAAATAATGGAATGCGGCAGCGATAAAGTCATCTACATGGACAATAACGCCACTACCAGGGTCGCACCTGAGGTTGTGGACGCGATGATGCCCTTTTTGACCGACTGTTACGGCAATCCATCATCCATGCATACATTCGGCGGCCAGGTGGGCAGGGCGATTGATGAAGCCAGGGAATCCATAGCCGCCCTTATCGGGGCCGACCCGGAGGAGATTGTCTTTACCAGCTGCGGAACGGAAAGCGACTCCACCGCCATTCTTTCCGGCCTGCATACCTCCCCGGAAAAACGCCACGTGGTAACCACCAGGGTGGAACACCCGGCTGTCAAGAATCTCTGCGAAAACCTGGACAACCTGACCGGGCACAAGCACAGGGTAACCCGCCTGCATGTCGAATCCGACGGCACGCTTGATCTCGACGAATACCGTGAAAGCCTGGGCGAGGACACATCCATTGTCAGCGTGATGTGGGCCAACAATGAGACCGGGGTTACCTTCCCTGTCGAAGAGATGGCCGCCATAGCCCGGGAACGGGACATTCTTTTTCACACCGATGCGGTCCAGGCTGTCGGCAAAATCCCCATCGACCTCAGGAATAACACTGTTGACTTCCTCTCCATCTCCGGCCACAAGCTGCATGCTCCCAAGGGGATAGGTGTCCTGTATGTCCGCAAGGGAACGCCTTTCATTCCATTCCTGCACGGCGGCCACCAGGAATCAGGCCGGCGGGGAGGGACGGAAAACGTGGCCTCCATTGTCGGACTGGGGCGGGCCTGCAGGCTGGCCGCGGAAACAATGGACGAGGAAAATTCCAGGGTCAGGCAACTGCGGGACAGGCTGGAGGCCGGCCTGCTGGAAGCAATCCCCAGGTCCATGCTGAACGGCCACAAGACAGACCGACTGCCCAACACGACCAACATCAGCTTCGAGTTCGTTGAAGGAGAGGCTATTCTGCTGCATATGAACCAGTTGAATATCTGCGCATCATCCGGTTCCGCCTGCACCTCAGGCTCACTGGAACCCTCGCACGTCCTGCGGGCCATGGGGGTTCCCTTTACAGCGGCACACGGCTCTATCCGTTTCAGCCTTTCCATATACAATACTGAAGAAGAGGTCGACTTTGTGGTGGACAATATGCCGAAGATCATTGCCAACCTCCGCGCCATGTCACCTTTCTGGAAAGAAGAGAACAACTCCTAAACACCTGAGGGCAGCCCATGCAGATCATCCCCCCGTCGTATGAAATTTTAGACAGCCTTGACCGGCAGAGTCTGGCCGTCCGCATCGAACACTGCGGCCGTATCTGCTACAAGAGTGAAGACCAGATCAATCATGACTCCGCGGTGCCCTTTGTCCGCAAGATGGCTGAGCATGGCCATAATTAGGTCCTGGAGATGGGCGCTGTTTCACTCATGATTACGGGCACCGGTCCGAACCAGTTGGCCGAACTTTTCGCCACCCAGCCACGGTACCTGCAGATTGACTCCCTGGACGAAACCCGTCTGCTTGTCAGCGGGACGGTCAGGGCCTTTCGCGAGATGCTTCTTTTTCATCCCTCCTGCAGGCTGGTGCATGACATGGCGGCCCTGCTGGCCGAACGCCACCCGTATTTCTTTGATACCATTATTCCATCCGGCGGACTGCAGACCGACCCTGCCGTTACGGTTACCAAGGTCAGCCTGGATGAGGTCGATGCACTGGTGCCGGACCTGCGCCTCAAACACCGCCATATCGCGGTCAAGTTCATTGTCAACCGGGCCATCACCCATGAAATAGTCCGGCACCGGCCCTGTTCATTCCTGCAGGAGAGCCAGCGCTACTGCCGCTACTCGGAAAACAAGTTCGGCGGCGAGGTCTCTTTTATCAAGCCCATGTTCTTTGAGGAAGGCTCCCCGGAGTATGACCTGTGGAAAAAGGCCATGCAGGATACCGAGCAGATCTACCTGCAACTGCTGGAAACCTCCACCCCGCAGGCGGCCAGAACGGTCCTGCCCAACTCCTGCAAGACCGAACTCATCGTGTACGCCAACCTGCAGGAGTGGAAACACATCTTCAGGCTGCGAACCACCAAGGCGGCCGAGCCATCCATGCGCGAGGTGATGATCCCCCTGCACGGTGAACTGGCGGCACGTTTCCCGGAACTTGACCTCGGGTAAACCACTCCAGGCAGAGGCCACCATGCCACGGTGTTGCATTCCAGGTTTCCGGTGGCCCCGAAAATACCTGAAAACGAGGATAAACGGGCCGTGCTTTCTTGACATAACTTTACGAAACTGCTAAATTTATTGTATATGCTGTTGCTTGGACAGATAACCTCAGGCAAGCTCCCTGCCGGATAACTATACGATAGACTCTTCTACATTTGCAGCCTCATGTTGCCGGACCGAATCCCTCCACGGGGAGGAAGGATCTTGGTATGAAAAATTGGTAGAGCCGATAACTATAAATGGACACAGTTAAGGAGGAAACAACATGGCTTACAACGCAGTGGAAATGGCAGACTGGCAGATCTCGGAGGCTGCTGAAAAGAATATGCCCACTCCTGAGGAGTGGCGGGAAAAACTCGGCCTTGAAAAGGATGAAATCCTGCCCATGGGCAGGCTGGCCAAGCTCGACTTCCTGAAAATCATCAACCGGCTCAAGGACAAGCCGGACGGTAAATACATCGAGGTTACCGCTATAACCCCGACCCCCCTGGGTGAAGGAAAAAGCACCACTTCCTGCGGCCTGATGGAAGGAATGGGGAAACGCGGTGTCAACGTGGGCGGCGCCCTGCGCCAGCCCTCCGGCGGCCCGACCATGAACGTCAAGGGAACCGCGGCGGGCGGCGGCAACTCCCTGCTGATCCCCATGACCGAATTTTCCCTTGGCCTGACCGGTGACATCAATGACATCATGAATGCCCATAACCTGGGCATGGTCGCCCTGACCGCCCGGATGCAGCATGAGCGGAATTATAATGACGAGCAGTTGGCCAGGCTGACCGGCATGCGGCGGCTTGATATTGACCCGACCAGGGTGGAATTCGGCTGGATCATCGATTTCTGCGCCCAGGCGCTCAGAAACATCGTCATCGGCCTCGGCGGCCGCTATGACGGTTTTACCATGCAGTCGAAATTCGGCATTGCCGTCGGATCCGAGCTCATGGCCATCCTTTCCATTGCCACCGATCTGGCAGACCTGAAGGAACGGATCAACAACATCACCGTGGCCTTTGACAAGAGCGGTAAGCCCGTAACCTGCCGCGACCTGGAAGTGGGCAATGCCATGGCCGCCTTCATGCGCAATACCATCAACCCGACCCTGATGTGCACCGCAGAGTACAACCCCTGCCTGGTCCATGCCGGCCCCTTTGCCAACATTGCCGTGGGCCAGTCATCGATCATCGCCGACCGTGTCGCCCTGAAGCTCTTTGACTACAACATCACCGAATCCGGCTTTGCCGCTGATATCGGTTTCGAGAAGTTCTGGAACGTCAAGTGCCGCTACTCCGGTCTCAAGCCGCACGTCTCCGTCCTGACCGCCACGATCCGCGCCCTGAAGATGCACGGCGGCGGCCCCACGGTCGTTGCCGGCAAACCGCTGGACGACGCCTACACCAAGGAAAATGTGGAACTGGTCGAGAAAGGCTGCGAGAACATGGTCCACCTGATCAACGTGATCCGCAAGGCCGGCATCAACCCGGTGGTCTGTATCAACCGTTTTTATACCGATACCGACGAAGAGTGCAAGGTTGTCCGCCGGATCGCCGAGGCTGCCGGTGCACGCTGCGCCGAGTCCAAGCACTGGGAACTGGGCGGCGACGGGGCCCTGGAATTCGCTGACGCTGTTATTGACGCCTGCAACGAAGAGAATGACTTCAAGTTCCTCTATCCGCTGGAGATGAAACTTCGGGACCGGGTTGAATTGATCACCAGGGAAGTATACGGCGGAGATGGTGTTGACTGGTCGCCCGAGGCCAAGGCCAAGGCCGAGATGCTGGAAAAAGACCCCCAGTACGCCGATTACGCCACCATGATGGTCAAGAGCCACCTGAGCCTGAGCCACGATCCGACCAAAAAAGGTGTGCCCAAGGGATGGCGGCTGCCTGTCCGGGACATCCTGATCTACTCTGGCGCCAAGTTCCTGTGCCCCTGTGCCGGTACCATCAGCCTGATGCCGGGCACCAGCTCCAATCCGGCCTTCCGTCGTATTGACGTGGAAACGGATACAGGAAAAGTAACCGGCTTGTTCTAAGAATAACTCCTGAAACAGAATCAAACACAGGTCAGAGGAGCATCTCCTTTGACCTGTGTTTTTTTTTATAGTATAATTGGGCATAATGTTGTAATCGGAAGAGGTACTCTGCGGTAACCCAAGGAAATACTTTATCAATCCCATTTATAATTGATGTGGTGATTGTGATTGTCCGGGTATCTTAATAAATTCATATTTTCTTAATTCATGGCAACAAAAACAGCCTCCCACAGAAGAACAACCGTCAAAGACCAGTCCGGGGCCGGCAAGCTCAAAATCGGCGAACTGCTCAGCAAAGCCGGGTATATCACGGCCCACCAGTTTGACCAGGCCAAGGCTGAACAGAAAAAGAACGGCAGGCGCCTGAGCCATATTCTGCTTGACAACGGGTATATCGAACAGGATACCGTTGTCAACTTCCTGAGCAGGATGCACAACTATCCTGCCGTAACCATCTCCAAAGAACCGCCCAGCGAAGATGCCATCAAGCTGATGTCCTACGATGTCGCCAAGAGATTCATGGCCTTTCCCCTGCGGATCGCCGGCAATACTCTCCAGGTGACCATGGCTGAGCCGACCAATACGCAGGAGGTCGAGGAACTGCAGGAGATCGTCAAGAAAGGCCTGAACGTCTGCGTTTCCACGGCCAAGGACATTATTGACGCCTACCGGGACTACTACAAGATAGATGACGAGGAGTACAGATCCTTCTTTACCCAGAATGAAGACCAGGAAGAGGAGGAGACCCCGGTTACCCAGGTGGATGACTTCGGGGCGCTGGTGTCGGATGCTGCCGAGGATTTCGAAATCGCCTCGGATGAAGAAACAGAGGGCCCGGAACAGTTCTCCGCCTCTGATGCGCCGATCATCAAGCTGGTGAACGGTATCCTGATCAAGGCGGTCCAGGAAGGGGTCAGTGATATCCATATCGAACCCTTTGAAAAATCCATGCAGGTTCGCTACCGTAAAGACGGATCCCTGTTCAAGTCAATGAACCTGCCGCTGACCATCAAGAACGCCCTGATCGCCCGCATGAAAATCCTGGCTGATCTCAATATCACCGAAAGAAGAATCCCGCAGGACGGCCGTATCAAGATGCGGGTCGGCCGCAACAGGGCAGTGGATTTTCGTGTCTCGACCCTTCCCCTGCTCCACGGCGAGGGCATAGTCCTCCGTATCCTGGACAAGAGTTCGCTCAACGTTGACCTGACCATGCTGGGCTTTGAGCCGGAAACCTTCACCATGCTCAAGCGCTGCCTTGCCAGGCCCCAGGGACTCCTGCTTGTTACCGGGCCGACAGGTTCCGGTAAAACGGTTACCCTCTATTCCGCCCTCAACTCCCTGAACAAGGAAGATATCAAGATCCTGACTGCGGAAGATCCCGTTGAGTTCAACTTCAGGGGCATAAACCAGGTCAACGTGAACGTCGAGGTCGGCATGACCTTCCCGGCCGCCCTGAAGGCCTTTCTCCGCCAGGATCCGGATATCATCATGGTCGGTGAGATTCGAGACATCGACACCGCGGAAATCGCCATGAAGGCCGCCATGACCGGTCATCTTGTCTTCTCCACCCTGCATACCAATGACGCGCCCTCTTCGGTCAGCCGTATGATTGATATCGGCATACCGCCATACCTGTTAGCCGGCTCCCTGACCATGGTCCTGGCCCAGCGTCTCGGCCGCCGCCTGTGCGTCAAGTGCAAAACCGTTGTTGAACACGACCCCAAAGAACTTTTAGCTGCCGGTTTCCGCGAAGAAGAACTTGAAGGGCTGGTAACCTACGGGGCAGTGGGCTGTCCCGAATGCAACGGCCTGGGGTACAAGGGGAGGGTCGGCTTCTTCGAACTCCTGGAGGTCACCGAAGAGGTGGCAAAGGCCATTGCCGCTGAAGTGCCCGAAGACCAGCTCTACAAGGTTTCCGTCAAGGAAGGGCTGGTGCCCCTGCGCCACGCCGCCCTCAAGAAAGTTGCCCAGGGCATAACCAGCCTTGAGGAGGCCCTGCGCCGAACGGTCATCAGGGAAGAGAGCATGCCCGCCTACCTGGTCAATCCTGATACCGAAGAGTACGAGGATGGAGGTGTCATCATCCAGGAGGGCAACAAGGACAATGATTTTTTCAAGCTCGTCCGCGGCAAGGTCGCTGTCCTCAAGGGAGGCAAAAAGATAGCCGAGATCACGGAACCCGGTGATTACTTCGGGGAGATGGCTGCCATCTCGGCCGAGCCCCGCTTTGCCTCAATCGTCTCCATGGGTCGTACTGCGGTAACCCGCTATCCCGGCGACAAGCTTATGGAACTGCTGGAAAAATATCCGGATGTTGCACGAAAAATGTTCAGAACACTTGTCACGCGCCTGCAGAAAACCGATCGCCTGGTCGTCAAGCTGGCCAATGGCGGACGGGCACGGCCGAAAGTCGTCCGACGTGCATGAGCAAAGTCTCTGTCTATATTATAGCCTACAACGAATCCAAAAAGATCGGACCGGCAATAAACTCTGTTCTCTGGGCGGATGAAATTGTTGTCGTTGACTCCTGCAGCCAGGACGATACGGCGGATATTGCCTCGAAAATGGGGGCCCGCGTTGTCCAGATCGATTTCCATGGCTTCGGCGACCTGCGTAACCGGGCCATGGAGGCATGTTCACATGACTGGATTTTCTCCCTTGACGCCGACGAGCGATGCACGCCCGAGGCCAGGGATGAAATCCTGGCGACCACTGCTGATCCGCATGCCGGGGACGCCTATTATATCCCCCGGCGCAACTATTTCATGGGCCGCTGGATCAAGCATTCCGGTTTTTATCCCGACTATCGTCAGCCGCAGCTCTTCAAAAAGGGGGCTCTGGTCTTCAAGGATGACCCGGTTCATGAGGAATACAGTATCATCTCAGACCGGCCGGCCGGTTACCTGAAACAGCCCATCTGGCAGTTTCCTTTTAAAAACCTGGAAGAAGTGATCCACAAATCCAACAGGTACTCGACACTCGGGGCGGAAAAGCTTTCACAAAACGGGAGGCATACCTCCATGATGAATGCGTTGATGCGGGCTCTCTGGTCTTTCTTTCAGATGTACATTCTTAAAAAAGGGATCCTGGACGGCTGGCCGGGCATTGTCATTGCCCTGGGAAACTTTAACGGTACTTTTTACAAGTATGCCAAACTGCACGAACTGCAGTCAGACTGGCAGCCTCCTCCTTCGCCGCCGCTGCGACGATGAAAAGGACTGTATTCAGTATACGGGAATCAGGACTCAGAATGTGCGATGGCAGTTCGTTTCCAGTGGGAAGCCGGGACAATCATTTAAGATACTGATTTATTCCTCTTTCACACCAGGTCAGTTTCCGGGTACGGGTATTCTGGAGAATCCTGTCATTGGTTCCAAGCCGGGTCCGGTCGTTCATCGGATGGTAGAGGTGATAAGCCAGACCGTTGAATTTCATGTTCTGCCGTTTTATTCCCCTGTTCAGCAACCGAACGGTAAACTCACTGTCTTCCCTGCCCCAGCCGACAAAATCTTCGTTAAATCCATTCACGGCAACAGCATCATCTTTAAAAAAAGCGAAATTGCAGGTCTTTATACCTCTCAGCCCTGCGCTCCTGAAAGAAAACAGCCGGGCAAGCAGGTTGGAACGCAAACAGTTTTTTTTGTTTTCCACACCTGACAGGCAAAACGATGAGGTCATGGCTTTCCTCTTCAGGACCTCTGCTGAAAATTTCTCATTTAAAAGCACCCTGGTTCCCTGGATAAAATATCCGGGCCGGGCAAACTTCTGATGATCCTCGACAAAGTATTTCTCCAGCACTATATCTCCGTCAATGAGGACGATGTAATTCCCATTCGCCTTTGCGATGGCCCTGTTCCTGCTTCTGGCCAACCGGAACCCCTTGTCCTCCTGCCATGAATGCACAACCGGCACAGGAGCACCGGCTGCTATTCGCCTGACGACGTGCGCAGTATCCGGTTGTGAACCGTCATCGGCAACTATTATCTCACATGGCAGGCATGTCTGGTTTAATGCACTGCACAATGAGACTTCCAGTGCCTCTTTCCAGTTATACGTCGTTACAATGAGAGTGATCTTCAATCCGTTTACTTTTCCAATGCGTATTTATTGAGCAACCGCAGGAGTGATTCATACACACTGTCAACAGTGATGCCTTTCATACAGCTCATATGGCTGCAGATTCTTTTCCTGCAGCCAAGACAGTCAACGCCCGGGGCCTGAATAATCGCATGCTCAATCCCGTAGGGGCCGACCCGTTCAGGATGGGTAGGGCCGAAAAGCGCAACCACGGGAATGCCGGTCATGGCGGCCATATGCATTGGTCCCGAATCAAGACCGACATAGACTGCTGAACGTTTGAGCAGTGATGTGGTTTCCGAAAGGGTCAGCATGCCGGCCGCGACAATGGGACGATGCACCATTTTTCCCGCAATTGTCGAAACATACCCTTCATCTTTGCTGCTGCCGCCAAAAATCACCTGAAAATGATGCTCATCAATAAGACGATCGCCAAGTTCCGCCCATCTTTCCGGAGCCCAGAATTTTGTTTTCCAGCGGGCAGCCGGATTCATGTATATCATCCTGGACCCCCCAGGGATCCCCCGTCCGGCCAGAAAATTGTCCACCTGCTGTTCATCATCCTCTGAACAGTACAGCCGGAAATCTTCCCGGGATGACGGACAGTTCAGGTGTGAACCAAACAAAAGATTCTTCTCAACCGCGTGCTCCACTGATGGAGGGACCTGTATCCGCTGGTTCTGGAACAGGGGATTGAGTTCTCGGGCATCTGCAAACCCGATACGGATGCCGCCGGGATTTGTGCGGCCAAGCAGGCCGCTGCGAAACGATGCCTGCAGATCAAGAACCAGATTATACGGCTGCCGCCTGAAAGCTCTTCGCAACTCGCCACACGCCCTGACTGTATCCCTGAAGGCGTGCCAGTATGCCATGCGTCCTGACCCGGGGTCACTGGTCGATGAAATATGTATC
>JAJRVA010000194.1 GCA_024277485.1 Deltaproteobacteria bacterium
ACTCCTGAAACAGGCTCCGGACGATATCAGGTGCATGCGTGATCCGACCCGGGGAGGAGTTGCAACCGTTCTTACCGAGATAGCCGATAAATCCAATGTACAGATTGAAATCAACGAAGAAAGACTGCCGGTCAGACCGGGAGTTGATACGGCATGCGAGTTGCTGGGCCTGGACCCCCTGTACCTGGCCAACGAGGGCAAGTGCCTCATCATTGCGGATAAAAATGCGGCAGGCTCTCTTCTCTCGATAATGCAGAAGATGCCCGAGGGGCGCGATGGAGCTATTATCGGCACCATTACCGCACCAGCAGGAAAACGCGGTGGGCGGGTTGTTCTGAAGACTACCATCGGCGGTGCCAGGCTTATCAGCCCCCTGAGCGGTGAACCCCTGCCACGTATCTGCTGACCTTTTTATACTCTAAACGCCAGCAGAGACACCACGCTGTGGCACAGCTTTTTTACATATACTGAAAAAACACGTCTATCTAAATCTAAAAAAAAGTTTGACTTAACACGGCCCGAAATCATAAAATACAAAGTAAAGAATGACAGCAGGAAGCGTGCTTTCATTCTTTATTTTATTGCAATTATACACCGACCTGTTATCTACCACTTGGTGGTATTGGAATCAGGGCAGGTTACACCTGAAAAAACCGGCCGATGGGGAAATATCCGCCGGGAACATGAGTTTTGTTCGAAATCAGATAAACGAAAAATTTCAAAAATACTTTATCCGGATGCAGAGTAATGCACCATGCAGGTCTGCAGGGGCATTGGCTGATAACCCTAAATCCTTTTGCAGGAAGAAGGAGGGAAGCATGTCACGTCATGATTTTGGCAAGGAAGTCAATGTAAAGCTCAATCGCAGGACCTTTATAAAAGGATGTACCATGGCGGCGGCAGCCCTTGGGCTGTCTGAAACCATGGTGCCCAGGCTGGTCGAGGCCGCGGCATCAAACCAGAGGCCGCCGGTGGTCTGGCTGCATTTCCAGGAGTGCACCGGCTGTACGGAGAGTCTCCTCAGGGGCTCCCACCCGGATATTGCCAGGCTTATCCTGGACATCATCTCCCTGGACTACCATGAAACCGTCATGGCGGCCGCCGGTCACCAGGCGGAAAAATCCCTCCAGGACACCATCAGCAAGTACCAGGGCAAGTTCATCTGTGTCATCGAAGGCGGCATCCCCACCAAGGACGGCGGCATCTACTGCAAGATAGCCGACAGGACGGCCATGGATATCCTGGCGGATGTGGCGCCCAAGTCCGCCGCGGTCATCGCCATCGGCTCCTGCGCCTCGTTCGGTGGTATCCAGGCCGCGGATCCCAACCCCACAGGGGCTGTCGGGGTAACAGACCTGGTCAAGGGAACACCGGTGATCAACGTGCCGGGCTGCCCGCCCAACCCCATCTGTTTCCTGGGCACGGTCCTCCATTACCTGACCTTCGGTAAACTGCCGAGAACCGACCAGTTGGGACGGCCGCTTTTTGCCTATGGCCGCAAAACCCATGACCAGTGCGAACGCCGGGCCCATTTTGACGAGGGCCGTTTTGCCGAGCAGTTCGGCGACGAGGGGCACAAGCAGGGGTATTGCCTGTACAAGGTCGGCTGCAAGGGGCCGGGAACATTTTCCAACTGCCCTGCAGTCCATTTCAATGATGTGGGTGTCTGGCCCGTCGGGGTCGGCCATGGATGCATAGGATGCACGGAACCGGAATTCTGGGACACCATGAGCCCGTTCTACGAACGCCTGCCCGGCGTGAACATCCCGGGTGGGGACGGTATTGTCGCTGAAGCAGGTTCTGCCGGCAAAAAAATACTCGGCATCACCGCGGCAGCGGTCGGAATCCATGCCGCGGTAGGTATCGGCAAACGGATAATCGGCGGCAAGGACAGCAATTCTGAAGAACAGGAATAAACCCGAGGGAGGATACTCATGGCACAGCGAATAGTGGTTGATCCTGTAACCAGGATCGAAGGCCACCTGAGAATAGACGCGGAAGTAGATAACGGCCACATTGCAAAAGCCTGGTCGTCTGGCCAGATGTGGCGTGGAATTGAAATTATTTTACAGGGCCGCGACCCGAGGGATGCCTGGCTTTTCACCCAGCGTATCTGCGGCGTCTGCACCACCGTCCATGCCCTGGCCTCGGTCAGGTGCGTGGAAAACGCCCTGGGGTTGGAGATACCGATCAATGCCCAGTATATCCGCAACCTGGTGCAGTCGATCCACGCCCTGCACGATCATATTGTCCATTTTTATGTCCTGTCCGCCCTGGACTGGGTCGATGTGGTGTCAGCGCTTTCAGCCGACATAGGCAAGACCGTCCAGTTGGCGGAGAGCCTTTCCAACTGGCCCGGCAACAGCGCGGGCCGCTTCAAGGCGGTCCAGGAAAAGGTGCAGGCCATTGTGGACAGCGGCCAGCTGGGCCCCTTTGCCAATGCCTACTGGGGCCATTCGGCAATGGCCCTGCCGCCGGAAGCAAACCTGATGGCTGTTTCCCATTACCTTGAGGCCCTGGATTATCAGCAGAAGGCGGACAAGGCCCTGGCCATCATCTCCGGCAAGAACCCGCATATCCAGAACCTGTCCGTTGGTGGTGTTACCGCCGCCATCAACCCGGACAATGAGAACACCCTCAACATTGAACGCCTCTACTGGGTGAAACAGCTTGTTGAAGAGGTCAAGGGATTTATCCACCAGGTGTACCTGCCCGACGTCATCGCGATCGCGGCCCTGTACAAGGACTGGCTCCCGTACGGCGCGGGCGTAACCAACTACCTGGCCGTACCCGACATGGTCCTTGACACCAAGGCAGAGACATTTGACCTGCCCGGCGGCACGATCATGGGCGGCGACCTGAGTACGGTCAAGCCGTTTACAAGCTTTAACGACCCCTATTTCAAGGATAACGTGGTCGAGTGCATTGCCCGTTCCTGGTATGACGGCGACTGGACCAGGCACCCGTTTGAAGAGGACACTGTGCCGAAATACACCGACTTCCAGGATGACGGCAGATATTCCTGGCTCAAGGCCCCGCGGTTCCAGGGCGAGCCCATGCAGGTCGGCCCCCTGGCCCAGGTCATGATCGGCTACGCCCAGGGACATGAGATGACGAAAAAATACGTCGACTTCGCCCTGTCCCAGATCTCCACCATTGCCGGGGTCAAGGTAGGGCCGGAGGTCCTGCATTCATCCATCGGCCGCCACGGCGCACGGGCGATCAGATGTGCCATGTTGGCCGACCTGGCCCTGAAGCACTGGGAACTGCTGGTTGACAACATCGGCAGGGGCGACCTGGAGATTTTCAACAAGCCGACCTTCCCCAAGGGGGAAATACAGGGATTCGGTTTCCATGAAGCTCCCCGGGGAGCGCTGTCGCACTGGATCGTTATCCAGGACGGAGTGATCAAGAACTACCAGTGTGTTGTTCCGTCAACCTGGAACGCAGGCCCGCGAGACGACAAGGACAAACCGGGCCCCTATGAGGCGTCCCTGGTGGGCAACCCCATTGCCGACCCGGAAAAACCTTTAGAGGTCCTGCGGACGATCCATTCCTTTGATCCGTGTATTGCCTGCGCCGTCCACATGCTGGACCCGGAAGGCAATGAGCTGATCAAGGTCAAGGCTCTGTAGAGCCCCTCCATTAACTGATGTAAGGAGGACACCATGCGCTACGATCGAAAAAATGCCTGGAGCATTCTGCTGCGGCTGTTCCACTGGAGTTTTGCCCTGTCCATTGTAACGTTGGCTGTGACGGGATTCTATATCCACTTTCCCTGGACCAACACCTACCTGGAGGGCGCCAGCTCCTTTCCTGTGGCAACCATGCGGTACATCCATTTTATCGCCGGCTTTGTCTTTATCGGGGCCATTCTTGCCAGGCTCTATCTCCTGCTCTTCGGCAACCGGCAGGAACGTTTCTGGGACTTCCTGCCGGTGACCCCGAAAAACATTGCCAACATGGCCCATACGGCTAAATTCTACCTGTACATGACCGACAAGCACAGACCGAAGCTGGGACATAATGTCCTGGCCGGCATCATCTACATGCTCACCTTCTTCCTGGCCCTGCTTCAGATCCTGGGCGGCCTGTACATGCTGTATCCCGAACATGCCGGGCTGCAGAAATGGGGCCTTCTCCTTTTAGGCCCCCAGCAGCAGGCACGATTTCTCCATTACCTGATCATGTGGTATTTTCTTATCTATGCCGCGGTGCATGTCTATATCGTCATCTGGAACGATGTCAAGTCCAAGGAAGGGCTGGTATCGTCCATATTTACCGGCACCAAGTACATTCCATCCGACAACGGATAATTTCTACCGGAGGAGCGGGCCTGCTGCCTGCTCCTCCGATCCTCGCCATTCTTATGAAAAACAAGAAAACAGGTATCCTGGGCATCGGCAATCTCCTGCTTGCAGACGAAGGATTCGGGGTGCATTTTGTCAATTTCCTGACGGAAAACTATGCTGTCCCGGACAATGTTTCCGTCCTCGACGGCGGGACAGCCGGAATCATGATGGCCCCCTTCATTGAACAACAGGATATCCTCTATGTTGTCGATACCGTGGCGATCCAGGCTGAGCCCGGATCAATCCACTGTTTTACGGACGAGGATGTCAGGGCAGGCACCTTTCACTACAAAATGTCACCCCACCAGGTGGGACTGCTTGACATTCTGGAGCTCTGCAAACTGCGGGGTCATGCCCCGGAACGAACCGAAATGCTGACCGTGGTGCCGGAGGACCTCAGCACCAGGATAGGACTCTCCGCGACCCTTGAACCCCTGGTTCCGGAGATAATGAAGATCCTTATCCGCTCACTTGCCGGTTACGACGTTCATATTACCCGCAAAGATACGATCGCCAGTGCATGAGTTTTCCCTTGCCCAGGGACTTTTTTCCCAGATTCTCCAGCTTGCCGAAAGCCATGGCGCACACACTATTCTCACTGTCCGGGTTGAAATCGGAAAGATGTCTGGTATTGTGGTAGATTCATTTTCATTCGGTTTTGAAATCCTTGCCGGGCAGCATGCATGTACTGAAAATGCGGTCTTGGAGATAACGGAAGTCGAGCCGGCGCAAACCTGCCTTGAATGTGGTGAGACTCTCCCGGATGAACACCTCTCTGACCAATGTCCTGAATGTGGTTCGGTCAAAAGAACTCTGACCGGCGGAGATGATATAATCCTGACCCAGGTAGAAATGGAGTAAACAATGTGTGACGCATGCGGCTGCCAGGCACCCGACCCTGCAACAACCTCCCGGACTGTTGACGTTTTCGAAAGCCTGCTTAATGCAAATAACGAGCAGGCCGAGGAAAACCGGCGCCATTTCAAAAAAATGGGAGCAGTGGCGCTCAACCTTATCAGCAGCCCCGGATCCGGCAAAACAACCCTGCTTGAACAGACCATCCTCCGTCTCAAAAATGAACTGAAAATCGCGGTCATAGAAGGAGACATTGAAACGGAAAGGGATGCGGCCAGAATAAAGGCCCAGGGCGCCCCGGCGGTTCAGATCACCACCGGCGGGGCCTGCCACCTTGATGCCCGGCTTGTACACAGGGGGCTGCACCAGCTGCAGCATGAGAATAAAGGAGAAAAATTTGATATTATTTTTATAGAAAATGTCGGCAACCTGGTCTGCCCGGCCACCTTTGACCTGGGCGAGCATGAACGTATCGTGCTGCTGTCTGTCCCTGAAGGATCGGACAAACCCGCCAAGTACCCGAAAGTCTTTACCAGCTCCCGGGGATTTCTCATTACCAAGACAGACCTCCTGCCTTACTTTGACTTTTCCGTGGACGAGGCAAAAGAGGAGGCGCTGAAGCTGAACCAGGGCCTGAAAATTCTGGAGCTTTCGGCAACGACCGGTGACGGGCTTGACAACTGGCTTGCCTACCTGCGGCAGCTGACGAAAAAATAAGGCTGATTTCACAGGCACAACTTGAGAAATCCTCTCAACTCCTCTTTTTTGTTACTTTTTTTTCACATTACATTTGGAACATTTCCTGCCAGGGTATATACTTCTGATACAAAGAATATGTACTTCAATTTGTCATGGATACAGGAATATTTTTACTCGTTACCATAAATCTCGTGCTTGGCCTGGCAGCCGGTGCGATTATGCACAGATCAGACTACTGTGTGGCCGGCATGTTCAGGGACCTGTTTCTGTTCAGGCATACCCTGATGCTCAGGACCCTCCTCCTGCTGGTCATTACCAGCATGGTTCTTTTTGAAATTGCCCGCCGTCTCGGACTTCTCTTTCCCTACCCATTCCCAGTGTTGGGATCCCCCTCTGCTGCAAATATTGCAGGAGGGTTCCTTTTCGGTGTCGGTATGGTCCTGGCTGGAGGATGTGTCGCCGGCACATTATACAAGATGGGCAGCGGCAGCATGACAAGTGCCACCGCCTTTGTCGGCCTTATTGTCGGCAGCGGCATGTACGCCGAAATTCATCCCTGGTGGCGGGATATTGCCGGGTTCACCTCTTTCCTGCAGGGTTCTATCACGCTTCCCCAGGCAATGAACGTGGACCCCGGCCTGATTCTTCTTCCCTGCGTGCTGGTTGCCGCCTTTCTTTTCATCAGGTGGGCCAGGGAGTCAAAATGGCGAAAATTTTCCGCGGCAGAGGGGTATCTCCAGCCATGGAAAGCAGCCCTTGCTCTCGCTGTCCTTGGGACACTGTCCTGTCTCCTGGTCGGCATGCCTTTCGGTATCTCAACAGCGTATGCCAAAATGGCAGCATATCTGGAGCTGCTTGTTGCGCCCGCCCATGTGGCGGACACCCCCTTTTACAACGCAGTTCCCCTGAATTATACAAATCAGTTTCTCGACCTGCCGCTTGCAGGAGGGGCCGGTCCCACCCCTGATGCCATCTCCTTTATCCAGTTTCCTGTTATTATCGGCATTGTTATCGGCTCCGCCCTGTCCACGCTCAGTGTCAGAGAATTTAAAATGTACTTTCGTGTTCCGGCCAGGCAGTATATTTCAGCCTTTACCGGTGGAATCATACTGGCCCTTGGTTCAAGGATGACGCCTGGATGCAATATCTGGCACCTCTTCGGAGGGCTGCCGATCCTGGCCCTGCAGAGTATTTTTTTCCTCTCAGCCATTTTCCCGGGAGCATATATAGGGAGCATGGTCCTGAAACACCTGGTGCTTTCTTCAGGACGGATAGGATAAAGTCATGGAAAATTCGCATCCTGACAACACCTTTGTATACGATATTCGCGGCCAGATCTGCCCGTCATGTCTCCTGTTTACCCTGCGGGAAGTACATAATCACCGGGAGGTTCTGAGGAACCATGATGGCAGGATCATCATCAAGACGGATAACCGGGATGCGACGGCAACCATTCCCAAGGCGGTTGAGAACATGGGATATGATTGTATTGTTGAAAAAACAGATGACTACTATACCATTGGAATCATGATTAAAAAATAGCCCTTTTCTTTTCGGGACAGCCTTCAGTATCGCTGCCGCGGAACAGGGCCCATTGACCGGCTGAATATCACCTATCACAAACACTGCCGCATGAACAACCGGAAAGCAAACGATAATTGGGCGGATTCTCTCCGGGAAGAACTGGAACAGCTCCGTGCTGAAAACACCCGGTTGCGCCGCAAGAAAAAAGACGCCCTGCAGTATATCAGGGAGAAAACAGACCAGCTGTTGACCGTTATCGGAACGGTGCCGCTCAAACCCGATGAGCTCGACGACAAAACCCTCCTGGAACTAGATCCCATCGGTATTGTCAGCAACTCTTTCAGCCAGATCCTTGACCATCAGAAAACGATAAACCTTGAACTTGAATCGGCCCGGGAAGAAATCGAGGCAATCTTTGATTCTGTCGGTGAGGGTATCATGGTCCTGAACGACCAGGGAAAGATCGTGGCCCATAACAGAAAAATGAGCCGCCTCTTTGCCCCCGGATTTTCTGAAATACTGGGCAAGACATGCAGGAAAGCCGTCTGTGCCGGTGAGACCAGCCAAGACAACTGCCTCCTGAGAAAGGTTGTGAGCAGGAAAAAAAGTGTCAGGATGCGTTCCTGGCAGTGCCGCAACCGGGTTTACGAAATCATCGGCACCCCGGTCTTTGATAAAACCGGCGCCATGAAACGGGTTGTCATCCTGTACATGGATATTACCCGGAGAAAAAAAACAGAGGCGGCCCTCCAGGAAAGTGAGGCCCGGTTTCGTGACCTGTTCGAGAATGCCACGGATATCCTGATGAGTACCGACCCGACTGGCTGCATACTGCTTGTCAACAAGGCGTGGCAGGATGCCCTGGGATATGACCGGAAAGAGGCAGAAACACTCACCTTATACGATATTATTGCGCCGGAGCACCTCCCGGCATGCAGAAAAAACTTTAAAAAAATCCTCAAGGACGGCAGGGAATTCTCCTGCCAGACTGTCTTTGTCAGGAAAAACGGGGCGGAAATCATCGTTGACGGCAGGGTCAACTGCAGGTTCGTGGACGGCAAGCCGGTTTCCCTTCGCTGCATTTTCCGGGACATCACCGAACAGAGAAGAATGCAGGAGGAGATGCAGCGCACCCAGAAGCTTGAATCCGTGGGCATGCTTGCCGGTGGAATTGCCCATGATTTCAACAACCTGCTGACCGGTATCATCGGCAACATACACCTTGCCAGGCTCCAATCACCGGATAAAGGGATGACCCGGCTGCTTGACGCCTCCGAAAGCGCCTCGCAGAGAGCCCAGGAGTTGACCAGGCAGCTCCTGACATTTGCCAAGGGAGGCGCCCCGGTCAAGGAAACCGCATCTGTTGCGGAAATAATTGAGGAGGTGGCCTCCTTTGCCCTGCGCGGATCCAATACGCACTGGCAACTTGAAATTGAGGAACCGGTCAGTCCTGTTGATGTCGATACCGGCCAGTTCAGCCAGGTCCTGCAGAACCTCATCATCAACAGCGACCAGGCCATGCCGGACGGCGGCATGATACACATTTCAGTTGCCGATTGCACTGTTGATGACACCATTCCCATGCCCCTGGCCGACGGCCGGTACGTCAAAATCGATATCCGGGACCAAGGCATCGGGATTGCCCGCGAATACCTGTCCCGGATTTTTGACCCTTATTTCTCCACCAAAAGAAAAGGAAGCGGCCTGGGACTGGCCACCTCATATTCCATTATCCGGAACCATAACGGCCTTATCACGGTGGATTCCGAGCCGGGCAACGGGACAACCATGAGCATCCTCCTGCCTGCCTCGAAAGCTGAGGTGGTGCGGAAGAAACTCCTCAAACAGCAGCCGGTGCCGGGACAGGGGAGGCTTCTCGTCATGGATGACGATGAAACAGTCAGAAAGGTTGCCGCCCAGATGCTGTCCCACCTGGGGTATGATGTAACGGAATCCGATGATGGTGCGGATACGGTTGCGCAGTACAACAAAGCCCTTGAGGAAAACAGGCCTTTTGATGCTGTTATCCTTGATCTCACAATTCCCGGCGGTATGGGTGGCAGGGAAACAGTCGCCAGGCTTGCAGAAATTGATCCGCAGGTAACGGCCATCGTCTCAAGCGGATACTCAAACGATCCCATAATGGCGGATTACGCACTGCATGGATTTGCCGGTGTTGTTCCCAAGCCCTATTCCCTGGTAAAGCTCAGTTCCGTTGTTTCATCCGCCCTTACCGCGGCTGGGAAGAATTCCCCTAACCCGCTTATTTCGCAAAGGACGTAGCGGGAAGCCGGAAAGTGTTGTGAATGCGAACCACGCGCAGAAAAACACCCGGAGGCATACTGCCGGTATGTTGAGGATGTTTTTCAAGCCTAACAAAGCAGGCGCAATACTTAACTGCTTCGCAGCAGTTCGATTATGAAATATGCGGGCTCACCCCGGAGAATAATATATCTCTCGCTGTACTGTTCACATCCCCGCAGCAAAGACTTGTCAAAATCACTGTTCTATGGTATGAATACTACCTTAATGCCCGGAGGTTCCACTGGACAGACTTCATACAACATCTGCCGGGGACACCGGTTTCCCGGGCCTGTTCTGCAGTTCCATTTCAGAGAATAGCTATAAGGCAGCCATACAAGGGTGCCATAAGACAAACAAGCAAAAGGGAAGACCATTGAGCACGAAAATCTTAGTTGCGAATCGGGGAGAAATCGCCATCCGGATAATCCGGGCAATCCAGGAACTGAACTACGAGGCAGTTGCCGTTTACGAAACTCCGGACCATGAATCCCGCCATATCCGTATTGCCGACGAGGCCATCTGGATAGGGGATGGACCGCGTTCAGATTACCTGGATATTGACAAGGTGATCAAGGCGGCCAAACGTTCCGGTGCGACCGCCCTCCATCCCGGCTATGGTTTTTTAGCTGAAAACCCGGCCCTGGCCAGGGCCTGTGAGGAGGCAGGCATCACGTTCATCGGTCCCACCTCCGAGGTTATTGAAAAACTGGGCAACAAGGTCACGGCCCGCCGGATAATGGCTGAAGCCGGCATTCCCATGGTTCCGGGAACAAAGAACCTGCCCGAGGGAGATGCCGGGCTCAAGCAGGCCTTTGCCTTTGCAGGGGAGCATGGCTATCCCATAATGCTGAAAGCCACCGCCGGGGGCGGTGGCAGGGGCATCCGCAGGATTGAGAACGACAGGGAACTGGAGGAACAGTACTCTGTCGCCCGCCAGGAAGCCCTGGCAGCCTTTAACGATGACTCCGTCTATATTGAAAAGGTGGTCATAGAGCCCAAGCATGTCGAAGTCCAGATCATAGCCGACGAGTTCGGCAAGACCGTCCATCTTGGCACACGGGACTGCTCGATTCAGCGCCGCAACCAGAAACTCGTGGAAATCGCGCCGGCCTTTCACCTTTCCCCGGAATTAGCGGAGGAAATCTGCCAGACTGCCGTCAAGGCGGCAAAAGCGGCCGGCTATACCAATGCCGGCACGGTTGAGTTCCTGCTTGACAATGAAAACAACTATTACTTCATGGAGATCAACACCCGGCTCCAGGTCGAGCACACGGTAACCGAGATGATTGCCGGTATCGATATTGTCCGCACCCAGATCAAACTGGCGCTTGGCAAAAAACTGCTCTTTGACCAGAAGGATGTTTCCCTCCGCGGCCATGCAATTGAGATGCGTATCAATGCCGAAGACCCGAAAAACGACTTCATGCCCGAGGGCGGCAAAACAATTGCCGTGTATCGCTCTCCAGGCGGGTATGGTGTCCGGCTGGATGGTTTCTGTTACCAGGGACTTACCATTCCGGAAGAATATGACTCGCTGCTGGTCAAGCTGACTGTCTTCGGCTGGTCCTGGAACGAAACGGTGGACCGGCTGAAGCGCTGCCTGACCAACTTTGTAATCACCGGCCCCAAGACGACAATTCCCTTTTACCTGAACCTGGTGGATGATCCTGATTTCCGGAAAGGAGAGTTTGACACGTCGTATCTTGACACCCACGAACACCTCTTTGACTACGAGGAATACAACAGTGAAGCGAATAAACTTGCCCGGCTTATTGCCGAAATTCACAACAAGGGCAAAAACACGTATGCCGCATAACCTGGCGTGAAACCAGGGGATGCCACCCGAATTGCCAATGTATTTACAGCAATGACCGGAAACTTTGAGGACAGAAGATGACACGAATTACACCTGCCATGAATACCGCCGAAGCGCTCAGCATATTACGCAAGGCTGACGGCTACTATATTACCAACACCACCAGGGACATGTCCCAGTCCGACTATAAGAACAGGATCCTTCTGCATACCGATCTGCTGGCTGCTCCTGCCAGGGAGGCGGCAGGCTACTTTTCCCTGGAGATCACCGGCGGGGCATCGGTCCATGTCGACATCCTCCGCAAACAGGTTGATCCGTTTCTCAAACTGGAACTGCTGCGTGAGAAGATGCCCAACACCATGTTCCAGACCCTGTGCCGGGGTGTCAACCTTTTCGGATACCGGCCCTATCCCCAGAATGTCATCAGGCTGACTGTCCGTGAATTTGCCAAATACGTTGACGTGTGGCGTACCTTTGATTTCATGAATCATGTCCCCAACATGACGGCGGTTTTCGAGGAAGTGGCCAAGGCCGGCAAGATCAATGAGCCCTGCATCTGTTTTCCACCGGTCCTGAACACACCAACGAATTTTATGTTGCCAAAATCAGGGAAATCCTGGACGTAACCGGCGAGGAGATCATCCTCTGCATCAAGAACCACGGCGGCCTGGGCACTCCCAGAAGAATCGGGGAACTCGTGAATGCCATCAAGCAGGCCTATCCGGACCTGATCATTCATTACCACGGCCATAATACCGACGGCAACGATATCGGCCGGATTACCGCGGCAGTACTGAACGGCGCGACCATTGTCGACGCATCAGACCACGCCTTTACCGGCTTTTACGGCCCTCCCCCGTCCCTTACCGTGATCCAGACCCTGAAGGACCACGACAAAAAAGCGATCGGTATCAGTGAAGAAGCCATCATTGAGACATCGGATGTCATGCGGGAAGAACGGCCCCACTATGCCGCCTTTGAGTCGCAGATCAAGGGGTTCATGCCCACGGTCCAGATCCACAAGCTGCCGGGCGGCGCCATGGGCAGCAGCCTGGAACAGGCTGAAAAGGGCGGTTTCCTCAAGCAGATGTCGGATATCCTGCACAAGGAACTTCCCAGGGTACAGATTGAACTGGGCAACTGGTGGAGCGTGACCCCGGGTTCCCAGATCCTGTGGACAACCGCGGTCAGCAACGTGGTGGATGGAGAACGCTACGGCAACCCCTCGGGAGATCTGAAAAACCTGCTGCTCGGAAAATACGGGCCATTCCCTTTCTACCAGCCGGCGGACTGGATCTATGAAAAGGTGTTCGGTCCGGACTGGAAGGATATCCTGGCCAAAGAAGGCGGGGTTGAAGAAATCGAGGACATGGATATTGAAAAAGAACGAGCCACCCTCAAGGAACGCATCGGCTGTGAACCGACTGAACAGCAGCTTGTAACCTACCTGCAACACCCAAATGACGCGGTGGACTTTTTCCAGTTTGAAGAAAAATTCGGCCGGTCTTACGTGCTGCCGCCTTCCATCTTCCTGCGTCAGGGCGGCTTCGCCCTTGGTGAAACCCTTGAATTTCGTGACCACGCCGGCAAGGAGCATCTCATTGAAATCGGTCCGTCCCAGACAAGCAAAGAGGGTGCAAAAAACATCTACCTGAACGTGGACCATCACCAGCGGCTGTTTGTCTTTGAACCCGAGGTCCAGGCAGGTGTCGCTGCCGTGGCGGCCCTGTCCAAGGAAGAGATAGCGGAACTTGCCCTTTCCGGAGACATCCGGGCGCCGTTCAAGGGGAATATCTGTGAGATTTCGGTCGAGGAAGGCCAGGCGGTCAGCAAGGGGGACCGGGTAGCGATCCTCGAGGCCATGAAGATGCAGACCCCGGTGGTAAGCGAGGTAAACGGGACCGTATCCGCCATTTCCGGCAAAGTGGGACAGTCCCTCGAGCCGGGCGACAAAATCGTGAAAATACAACCTGCCGAGTAGTCATTATATCTTACGGGTGCCTTACGAAAAAACGCACCTGGAAGGTGTAGAGGGAACAGCAGCCACCGGCCGGAATATCTTCTGGACGTTTTGCACCGGATGATAACTCCCGAGTTCCGGAAACACGGCCAACCACCTGCCTCTTATTCAAAACTGAATGTCGGCCGGTTGAACCCTCCCCCGGGAAACCATGGACGGGTTACCTGCAGGCCTGTGATCTCCACCAGCATCACTTCCAGGACAAGGTAGACCCTGCTGTCCCGGCGAACGCACCCGGTCAGGGTCTCCCCGTGGTGGCCCATGGCGGCATGCAGATGAAGACGGGGTTTTTCACCGTCCAGGAAAACAGTGCCCATACCCAGTATCTCCCGGGCATCTTCAAGATCTTTCCAGACCGGATCGGGTGGCATGACCGGTTCTTTCGGACCGATGACGACACCCGCACTTTTCAGGCCGCCGAACACCTGGAACCAGGCGCATTGAATTTTTTCACGGCTGACCACCTCAATAATTGATTCATGGAGGTCATCTCCATCATCAAGGCGGAGATACACAATCCGTCCGGCCTTCCCGGCCTGGTATTTCATTTCGTCAGTCCTCCTTCGCCTGCCCTGCTCCGGCAAAGCGTTTCCCTTCATGTGCCGCCCGCAGGATCCTGAATATTTCCCGGCTGTGCTTCCTGTTCCTGGTCCGGGCAAACAACCGGGACAGGCGGGTCAGGAGCACCAGGTCAATACCCGGAAACTGCCGGCCCACTTCCTGCACAACCCGGCTTGACCAGTTCTCTTCAAGTTCCCCGTGATTTTCTCTGGCCCGCCGGTGCTCTTCCAGGGCCTCGTTGAGAAGCGAATCCCGGATATACTCGATTTCATGAAACTCCCTTTTCTCCTGCAGGGCTGTCCCCTTTTTGCCGGCCATGAAGGCAAAAAGGGCGTCTATGCTTTCCGGATCATTTTTAAGCATCTTGGTTACATACTTGATCTGCCTCTTCCTTGCACCGGTTTTCAGGGATGGCACCTGCCTGAGAAGGTCGCGTATTTCAGCATCACAGGGAAGCGAGTCAATCTGTGTCACCGGCAATTGAGCCATCTCCATGACCAGCTTTTCAAGCTGCTTGATCCTTCGCTTCTGTTCCGACCTGCTTAAGGGGATATCCATTCTCCGGTGCCTGTACCTGGTATTGCCGTTTATTTTACTTAAAAAAAATAGTACTGTACTCCTGCAGAGTACTTGATCTAATTTTCTTTCAATTGACAACCTTTTTTACCGAGGACCGCACATCATGAATGTATCACATCCGTTTACCATAACACAGCCGACAGAAATTCACTTTGGCCCCGGTATAATCAAGCGTCTTCCGGAGGTCATCAGGCAGCTTGGGGGAAGCAGACCGCTTGTTGTTCTTGACCCCGGCCTGCAGAATGCGGGTCTTGACACCGGCATAACCGGCCCTCTGGAGGAATCGGACCTGGCCTGTACCGTGTACAGCGACATTGATCCTGAACCCGGCCTCCGCCTTGCCGACCAGGGAACGGAAATCGCCCGCAGCAACGGATGCGACTGTGTTGTCGGGGTTGGAGGCGGCTCGGCCATGGACGTTGCCAAGGCCATATCCATCCTGCTGACCAACGGCGGCAAGGCGGTCGATTATCTTGGACTTGGCAAGATACACAAACCAGGTGTGCCGAAAATCATGGTTCCCACCTCGGCCGGGACCGGAGCGGAAGTTACCTTTACCGCGGTTTTTATCAACGAGGAAACCGGATCCAAGGGAGGCATGAACGGCGACCATCTCTATCCGGATGTTGCGATTCTTGACCCGGAACTCACTGTCAGCCTGCCGCCGCACGTAACCGCCTGCACCGGGATAGATGCCCTGACCCATGCTCTGGAGGCCTATACCTCCATCCAGGCGCACCCGGTGTCGGAAATGTACTCGCTGGAGGCGATTGACCTTATCTCTACCCATATCAGGTCCGCCTATGCCGACGGCAGGAACATGGAAGCCCGTGCCGGCATGCTTCTTGGCAGCCTGATGGGAGGAAAGGCCCTGGCCATGGCCGGCGTGGGCCTGGTCCATGCCATGGCCTATCCCCTTGGCGGCATGTTCGGCATTGCCCATGGACTGGCCAATGCGGTCCTGCTTCCCTATGTCACAGAGTACAACCTGATCGGCAACCTGAAGAAACATGCCGCCCTGGCGTCATTTTTCGGGTTTGATGTTACCAGCCTGCCCCTCCGGGAGGCTGCCGAGTTGACGGTCGAAGGATTATTTCAATTAAACAGCGACCTGAGGATACCCGCCGGACTGGCAGAGTTGAATATTGATAAAGAAAAAATACCGGAAATGGCCGACATTGCCCTGACCGTTGCCAGGCCGGTGGAAAACAACCCCCGCCGGCCGACCAGGGAAGACATTATGGGAATTTACGAATACGCGATGCAGGGATAAATCACTGCTCCCTTTTCATCAGGGAAAGCACCTGGTCCCAGATGCGGTCGGCTGTTTCCTCCTTGGACAGGAGAGGCAGGGTCGCAGCGGCATCCCGGGTCATGATGGTGACCCGGTTGGTATCGCCGTCAAAGCCGCTGCCCGGTTCAGTTATGTCATTGACAATGACCATGTCCGCATTCTTGGCCAGCAGCTTGCGCTTTCCCTCTTCCTCGCAGTTCCTGCTTTCCGCTGCAAAGCCGACAAGAACCTGTCCCGCCCGGCGGGAACGGCCAAGTGCGGCCAGGATATCCTCATTTTCAACAAGGTTTACCGCGGGCGTTCCTGACTTCTTTTTGATCTTGTGGGGTTCATACTGTTCCGGACGAAAATCCGCAACAGCCGCCGCCTTGACAATAACGGAGGCCTGGTCCCGAAGCCGCATGACCTCGGCAGACATCTCGGCTGCGGTGGTCACCCTGATGACATCCACCCCGGCCGGGGACTCAAGACAGACCGGGCCGCTGACAAGCGTTACCCGTGCACCCCGCCTCTTCGCTGTCCGCGCCAGGGCATATCCCATCTTGCCGGAAGAACGGTTGCTGAGATACCGCACCGGGTCCAGCGGTTCCCTGGTCGGCCCGGCGGTAATAACAACATGTTGTCCTTCAAGATCACGACTGCTCAGGCACCCCAGCAGAACCTCTCTCGCATCGTCCCATTCAGGAAGCCGTCCCGGTCCCTCGTCGCCGCAGGCAAGCCTCCC